>NZ_JBVAYV010000007.1:0-133994 GCF_055412805.1 Pseudarthrobacter kochi | reverse complement strand
CAGCGGAGTAGATACCTTGATTCTCTCCCAAGGCCCTCACCTCAGCTGAACAACTCCCCGCCCGAACTCCTCACACGGCAGCGATGTCTACACTCTCAATTCTGAAGAGCCGCTTTGTTTCCAGCCATTTCAAAGCAGCGTTGATCTGTCGGGGACCCGTGTCAGCAGGCAGATTAAGCATGGCTGCGAGCCCTCTAGCTGTCTTCTGCCGGAGCACGTAAGGATGTCTTGTCGCCTGCATCCTCAGTGTGAGGTAGAGCCGCAGCCTGACCTCGCCTCCGCGCCCGCCGCGCATCAACTGTGAAAGCAGAGGCTCTTCCCCTTCCCTGCGAACGAAGACAATGGGGAATTGAACGGAGGAGCTTCGCTTGGCTCGATCCACAGCGTTCTTCATCCTCACTAGAGCATCAACCGGCTCGTCCAAAGCGATCCTCTCAACAAACTTTGCACTCTTGGCGGAAAGACCTGCAGTCCACGTGATTCGCGGAGTCCTAGGTGTCCTTGTACTTCTTCTGTTAACTAGATTCCGCAACAAACGTAGACGGTCCACGCTACAAATGCTTGATCAACCCGCCAAGAACGATGTTCTAAATCTCCGCTAACGCCATCTCACACCGCTCGATAGGTGGGGGTTGGTGGCTTGTCGGAGGCTTTCCTAGACCCAATGATGGAGGAAAGCAGATGGCTCCCCCGCCCTGGCCGGTGGGGGAACCATCTTTTGGAGAAAGGAGGTAACCGAGTGAGTCACGGCTTCCGAATAACTGTGCGTCTTACAGTAGCTGGTCTCGAAATTACTATCGAGCCCTTGTAAATGAGGGGAGGGGGTCAATGCACCCCCTCCCCTCATTTTTGAGCTCCGCGCGCAATCTGTTGTCGAATTGGCGGCTTCAAGCATCTTTCAATGACACCTGAGGCGGCCGTGCCTAGCGGGGGACTGTGGTACTGGTTTGCGCGTCCGGATGCCCTGCTCAGTCGATGGGTCCCGATCGTAGCCCCTTACAATTCAACGGTGAACAGTGAACTTGAACCACAGTCTTCCAACAGCTCCCGTTTCATAAGTTGGGTAGCCACGGCACTGTGGGCCGCTGCAGGCCTTACCGCAGCCCACATAATCCAATTGTGCCTTGAATACTTCGTTTTCAACCCCGGAGACCAGGCGTCCCAGACAGCACGCAACGACCGCATACTTGGTCTCACGCCCTGGGGCCTCGCCTTGTTCTTTGTCATACTTCTGCTGGTCTCTATCGTTCGCCCCAAGGGAAGATCCGGATGGGCTCGATTCGGGAGAGTACTCAGCCATTGTGGCCGCAATGTAAAAGGAATTCGCCCTCGAACCCCGTTTACATCACATCGCTCCCGCACGGCTGAAGCAGTCGCCCGGAAGACAGCAGAGCGCGCCAAGTACGATGAGGGCTTCGCCGCTCGGAGCGCCGAAATCGAATTAGAACGCAAAGATGTCCGAAGGAGACCACCCTCTTTTAGGGTGGAAAAGCTCCCAAGGTGGCACAAGAACGAATTCACCCTCTACAACCGGGGATGGGCGGTGAGTGACGTCAGGTTGAATGCATCAGAGGATGAATTCATTTTTGACGGAGATCCGCCGGTATGGCCTGGTGCTTTCGGTGACAACGACCTTGGCGGTTCGGTAGGCAAGGGCTTCTATGGCGATGTCACCGAAAAAGGGCTCGACAACGGGGTGACCTTCACGATTTCCTGGAGTTGGCAAAATAGGGATCGAGAAGAACAAAAACTGTGGGTCTCTCCTGACCGCCTTGTCCTTCCCCAAAATACGATCACAGAAACCAGCGCGGTGCAGAAAGACGCCAAATAGTCCACGCATCGCAGAAGGGCCGCTTGTTAGTTCAACTGTTCTGCGTTCCTCGTCCAAGGAAACCCGCGGAGTTAATAGCCACGCTTTCACAGTATGACGGCGGCAGCGATGCCACTAGACCTCCGCCACCGGAGCCGCGAACTGCGCCGCATACAGCGCCGCGTACGCCCCGCCGGCCTCCAGCAGTGACGCGTGCGTCCCCTGCTCCACGATCTGGCCGGCCTCCATCACCAGGATGAGGTCGGCGTCGCGGATGGTGGAGAGCCGGTGCGCAATGACAAACGACGTCCGGTCGCTCCGCAGCGCGCTCATGGCCTTCTGCACCAGCACCTCGGTCCGGGTGTCCACCGACGAAGTGGCCTCGTCCAGGATCAGCACCGACGGCCGGGCCAGGAACGCCCGGGCAATGGTCAGAAGCTGCTTCTCCCCCGCGGACACATTAGAACCCTCGTCGTCGAGCACGGTGTCGTAGCCCTGCGGCAGGGACTTCACGAACCGGTCCACGTACGTTGCCTTCGCCGCCTCCAGGATCTCCGCCTCGGAAGCATCCGGCCTGCCGTAGGCAATGTTGTCCCGGATGGTCCCGCCGAACAGCCAGGTGTCCTGCAGCACCATGCCCATCCGCGAGCGCAGCTCGTGCCGGGACATCGCGGCCACGTCAACGCCGTCAAGCGTGATCCGGCCGGCGTCGAGCTCGTAGAAGCGCATCATCAGGTTCACCAGCGTGGTCTTGCCCGCCCCGGTCGGGCCGACGATCGCCACCGTCTGCCCCGGCTCCGCCACCAAACTCAAAGAAAAAATCAGCGGCTTGTCCGGCGAGTAGGCAAAGGACACGTCCTCGAACACCAGCCGCCCCCGGCCCCCAGAAGGAGCCTCAGAAGGCACAGGATCCGGCGACTGTTCCTCGGTGTCCAGCAGCTCGAATACCCGCTCGGCCGAGGCCACGCCGGACTGCAGCAGGTTCGCCATCGAGCCCAGCTGGGCCAGCGGCTGGGTGAACTGCCGAGAGTACTGGATGAACGCCTGCACATCGCCCAGCTGCATCGCCCCGGACGCCACCTGCAGCCCGCCCACCACGGCGATCCCCACATAGACGAGGTTCCCGATGAACGTCATGGCCGGCATGATCAGCCCGGAAATGAACTGCGCACCGAAGCTGGCCTGGTACAGCTCCACGTTCTTCTGCCGGAACCGTTCCTCCACCTCGCGCTGCCGGCCGAACACCTTCACCAGCGCATGCCCGGTGTAGGTCTCCTCGATCTGGCCGTTCAGCTCCCCGGTGTTCTTCCACTGCGCCACGAACAGCTTCTGCGAGCGCTTGGCGATCACTGTGGTCGTCACGAGCGTCAGCGGAATGGTCACCAGGGCAATGATGGCCAGCGTCGGCGAGAGGATCACCATCATCACCAGCACCCCCACCACGGTCAGCACCGAGGTCACGGCCTGGCTGATGGACTGCTGCAGGCTCTGGGAAATGTTGTCGACGTCGTTGGTCACCCGGCTGAGCAGCTCGCCGCGCTGCACGGTGTCGAAGTAGCGCAGCGGCAGCCGGTTGATCTTCGCCTCGATCCGCTCGCGCAGCCGGAACACGGTCCGCTGCACCACGCCGTTGAGGATGTACGCCTGGATCCACATAAAGCCCGAGGCCAGCACGTACAGCACCAGCGCCCACAGCAGCACGGAGGACAGCGCGGCGAAGTCGATCCCGGTACCGGGCGTCAGCGACATGGCGCTGAGCATGTCCGCCTTCTGGTTCTCCCCCGCGGCCCGCAGCTGCGCGATCAGCTGCGTCTTGCTTACCCCGGCCGGCAGCTGCTTGGACACGACGCCGGAGAAGATCAGGTTGGTGCCCTCGCCCAGCAGCCGCGGGCCGATCACGGAAAGCGTCACGCTCACGACGGCGAGGGCCAGTACCAGCGTCAGCCAGAGCCGTTCGGGGCGGAGTTCGCCCAGCAGCCGTTTCGCGGACGGGCCGAAGTTCATCGCTTTCTCCGCGGGGATGTTCATCCCAGCGAACGGGCCGCCGTGGCCGGGCCCGCCGCGCGGCCGGGGAATCCGGAGAGGGGCCTCCGTGCCGGCGGCCGCTCCACCACCAGCGGAGGTTCCGGGCGTCTGCGACTCGACCTTGCTCATACCGCCTCCTCCGCCGCGAGCTGGGAATTCACAATCTCGTTGTACGTCGGCGAACTCTCCAGCAGCTCCCCGTGCGTTCCGTGCGCGACGATCCTGCCGTCGTCGAGCACCAAAATCTGGTCGGCATCCACGATGCTGGACACCCGCTGGGCGATGATCACCAGCGTCGCGCCGGCGGTGTGCTGCCTGAGCGCCTGCCGCAGCCGGGCATCCGTGGCGGTGTCCAGCGAGGAGAACGAGTCGTCAAAGATGTAGAGCTCGGGCCGTTTCACCAGCGCCCGGGCGATCGCGATCCGCTGCCGCTGCCCGCCGGAGACGTTGGTGCCGCCCTGCGAGATCGGCGCGTCCAGGCCGCCCTCCATTTCGCGGACAAAATCCTCTGCCTGCGCGATGGACAGCGCCCGCCAGAGTTCGTCCTCGCTGGCGTCGGGTTTGCCGTAGAGCAGGTTGCTGCGGACCGTGCCGGAGAACAGGTAGGGCTTCTGCGGGACCAGGCCGATGTGCCCCCAGAGCAGGTCCGGGTGCAGCTCGCGCACGTCCACGCCGTCGATCCGCACCGAACCGGAGGTCGCGTCGAAGAGCCGCGGCATCAGGTTCACCAGGGTGGTCTTGCCCGAGCCGGTGCTGCCGATGATCGCCGTCGTCTGCCCGGCGCGGGCGGTGAAGCTCACATCGGAGAGGACCGGCGCCTCGGCACCCGGGTAGGCGAATCCGACGTCGCGCATTTCCAGCTCGCCGCGGGCGGTACGGCCGGACAGGCTGACCGGGTGCTCCGGCGGGCGGACGCTGGATTCGGTGCCCAGCACCGCGCCGATCCGGTCCGCGGAGACGGCCGCGCGCGGGATCATGATCGCCATGAAGGTGGCCATCATGACGGACATCAGGATCTGCATCAGGTAGCTCAGGAACGCGATCATGGTCCCCACCTGCATGGAACCGTCCTCGATCCGGAACGCACCGAACCAGATCACGGCCACGGACGAGACGTTGAGCACCAGCATCACGGTGGGGAAAGCGAGCGCCATCAGCCGGCCGGCGCGCAGCGCGGTGTCCGTGACGTCCTCGTTGGCGCGGCCGAAGCGGGCGGTCTCGATGTCCTCCCGGACGAACGCACGGACCACGCGGATGCCGGTGAGCTGTTCGCGCAGCACCCGGTTGACCGTGTCGATCCGGGTCTGCATGAGCCGGAACAGCGGCACCATCCGGGTGACGATCAGGCCCACGGCCACCAGCAGCACCGGGACGCTGACGGCGATCAGCCAGGACAGCTGCACGTCCTGCCGGACGGCCATGATGACGCCGCCGATGCTCAGCATGGGCGCGGTGACCATGAGCGTGGCGGACATCAGCACCAGCTGCTGGACCTGCTGGACGTCGTTGGTGGACCGCGTGATCAGGCTGGGCGCGCCGAACCTGGTCACCTCCTGCTCCGAGAACTCAGCGACCCGGGTGAAGATGGCCCCGCGCACGTCCCGGCCCAGCGCCATCGCGGCCTTCGCGCCGAAGTAGACGGCGGCGATGGTGCAGGCGATCTGCAGCAGCGTGATCATCAGCATCTCGCCGCCGATGCGCAGGATGTAGTCCGTGTCCCCCTGCGCCACGCCCTGGTCGATGATGTCCGCGTTCAGGGTGGGCAGGTACAGCGAGGCGATGGAGGCCGCCAGCTGGAAGACGACGACGGCGAGCAGCAGCCGCCGCTGCGGCCTCAGGTATTCGACGAGCAGTTTCCAGAGCATCCGTACTCCAAGCCACGTGTCACGCAGAGTGATTCGAAGGTCAGTTTACGTCCGGATGCTGGGAGCGGAACCGGTTCCTCTCAGGGCTGATCCGGGTTGGATCTCAGTCGACGGCGGCGCGGGCGTCGTCCTCTTTGTGCCCGCCCTCCTTCTTGCCGAACGGCAGCACTTTGAGCAGCGGATGCAGGACAGCCATGACGACGAGGCCCCAGGCGAGACCAAGGACGGCAGAGCACAGGGTGTTCACGAGCCAGACCAGGAAGCCGCCCACCACCGGGATCCCGGCGAAAGGAGCTTCGAGGACGTGGACCAGGTCATACGGCAAGTGCCAGCCGAGGTCGTAGACCCCCTGCAGCATGATGTGGCCGCCGACCCACAGCATGGCGATCGTCCCGACCAGGGTGATGGCGGCCAGCACGGCGGGCATCCCCTTGACGAGCAGCTCGCCGAAGCGCTGGGAGCCCGCGGACTCCTTGGTGGTCAGGTGCAGGCCGATGTCGTCCATCTTGACGATGAGCGCGACGGCGCCGTACACGGCCGCCGTGATCGCGATCGCCACTGCGACCAGGATGAAGGCCCGAACCCACAGGGATTCGGCGGCCACCTCGTTCATCGCGATGACCATGATCTCGCAGGAGAGGATGAAGTCCGTGGTGATGGCGCCCTTGGTGACCTTGGCCTCCGCCTCCGGACCCCGGTCGACCGCTGGAGTGTCTTCGTCGGCTTCGTGGTGGCCTCGGAGCTTGTGCCAAACCTTCTCGGCACCCTCGTAGCAGAGGTAGGTGCCGCCCGCCATGAGAATGAACGGAATGACACCCGGGATGAAGGCGCTGATGAGCAGCAGCGCCGGCAGGATGATCAACAGCTTGTTCCGGAGCGAGCCCCAGAAGATCCGCTTGATCATCGGCAGTTCGCGGGACGGGTCCGCGCCGGACACGTACTGCGGGGTGACGGCGGCGTCGTCAATGACCACGCCCGCGGCCTTGGCCCCCGCCTTGGCCGCTCCGGCTGCGACGTCGTCCACTGAGGCGGCCGCAATCTTGGCCAGGGCTGCGATGTCGTCCAGCAGGGCGACGAGACCGCCGCTCACAGCCCGCTTCCGTACTGTTTGAGGGCGGACGGCTGGACGAGGTTGCTTCGGTCAAGGCGCGTGATTGGCATGCTCGAATTATATGGTGGCGCGCAGCCCGTCGACGCCGGATCTGGACCGGGCCGTCTCGGTAGCGTGAGGAGCATGGACAGCAGACTTGAGAACGTCGGCATCGCCGTGCGAGACCTGGAGGAGGCGATCGCCTTCTTCACCGACCTCGGCCTCGCGGTCGTTGGCCGGGACACCGCCAGCGGCGATTGGACCGACACCGCCGTCGGGCTTGACGGCAATCACGCCAACATTGCCATGCTCGAAACGCCGGACGGTCACGGCCGCCTCGAACTCTTTGAGTACATCCACCCCGATGCGATCGAGACGGCGCCCACCCGTCCCAACGAGATTGGCATGCACCGGATCGCGTTCTCAGTTGCTGACATCGACGAAGCCCTGGAAATTGACGCGAGGCACGGCTGCCATCCGCTTCGCGGCGTGGCGACCTACAAAGACATCTACAAGCTCACGTACGTCCGCGGGCCCAGCGGCATCCTCGTGATGCTCGCCGAGGAACTGAAGAAAAACTGAGCGCCTGGCCTGTGCGCCCGGTCGCCGGCCCGGTGTAGCTTGCGTGGTGGACACCGCGGGGACCGGCGACCCGGCAGCCACCGGAGGAAACACACGGACTGGAAAGCGCGCGTAGCGGGGGTGCTGCCGCCGGAGTTCGCCGAGGAGATCCCGATGGAGCTGCTCGGCCTCGTTACCGGTTTGCCCGCCGAAGCCACGCAGATTCCCTGGGATGGCCCCACAGTCCGGATCATCGGGCATCAGGCCCATATCCCGGGCCACGCGGCGCTCATGATCGACGCGCGCCGCGTCCTCGTCGCCGGCGAAAGCGCCGAACGAGACGCCCGCACCCTCCTCGGGTCTCCTCCAGGCGGCTACTCCCTGTATAGGATCGGGCACTATGGCGCTGCGACTCGTCCAGGTCAATTTCAAGGCTCGGGATGACTCTGCGCTCGGCCGGTTTTGGGCGGCGGCGCTCGGCTGGGGTGTGTCCCGCGAGGGGCCCGGCGTGACCAATGTAGAGCCTGTCGGCTTCTCCTGGCCGGACCCGTCCGCCGTCTGCGTCGATGTCGTCACCGTCCCGGACCCCGAGACAGTCCAGTACCGCGCGCATCTCGATCTCGCCACCACCTCTGCGGCCCATCAGGCGGAGCTGGTGACGCAGCTCGTGGAGCTCGGTGCGACGCCCGCCGACGTGGGCCAGGGTGATGTGCCGTGGACGGCGCTGGTCGACCCGGAAGGCAACCTGTTCCGTGTTCTGGAGCCGCGAGCGATCTACCGGGACACCGGGCCGATCGCCGCGGTGGTGCTCAGCTGTGCGGATCCGCGGGCCACGGCCCGGTTCTGGAGCGAGGCGACGGACTGGACCCTGCACGAGGCGACCAACGATTCCGCGAGGCTGCGTTCGGCCAAGGGTGTCGGGCCGTATCTGGAGTTCCATCCCGCGCCCGCGCTGAAGAGCGTGTGCGGCCGGGTCCATCTCGACCTGAGGCCTTACCCGGATGATGACCAAGCGGCGGAGGTGGCCCGGCTCCGGGCTCTGGGCGCCACTGAGGCCGACGTCGACCAAGGTAATGTGCCCTGGGTGTGCCTGGCCGACCCGGAGGGCAACGAGTTCTGCGTCCTCACCCCGGGCTGATTCAGCCGCCCAGCACCACGTTCGCCGGCGGTTTGCCCGCCAGCAGGAGCTCGACCTGCCGCTGGACGAGCCGGCCCATCCGCGGACGCATGGCCGAGCTCGCCCCGCCCACATGCGGGCTGATGATCACGCCGGGGATCCCCCACAGCGGGTGGTCCTGCGGCAGCGGCTCGGGATCGGTGACGTCCAGGGCGGCGCGGATCCGGCCCGAGGCGGTGTGCCGGACCAGGGCCTCAGTGTCCGCGACCGGTCCCCTCGCGACGTTGACCAGCAGGGCGCCGTCGGGCATGGCCGCGAGGAAGGAGTCGTCAATGAGGTGGCGGGTGGCGCCGCTGAGCGGGACGCCCACAATCACGATGTCGTGCTCCGGCAGCAGGCTGTGCAGCTCGTCGATGCCGTGGACGTGGCCGCGTTCGTCGGTCCGTTCCCGGCTGGCCACCCGGGTCACGGTGGTTTCGAACGGCAGCAGGCGGTCCTCAATGGCCTTGCCGACGCCGCCGTAACCGACGATCAGCACCCGGCGGTCGGCGAGGCTGGCGGTAGGCCGGCTCTCCCAGCGGCCCTCCTGCTGGTTCTGCAGCAGCCGCGGGAGCTCGCGCTGGCTGGCCAGGATCAGGGCGAGGGCCAGCTCGGCGGTGGACGTTTCGTGGACCCCGGCGGCATTGGCGTAGACCCGGCCGGCCGGCAGGAAGTCCGCGACGCCGTCGTACCCGATCGACTGGCTTTGCACGAGCCCGGTTTCGACGGCTTCCAGGCCGCGCAGGACCTGCGGGCCACCCATGTAGGGCGGGACCACGATGTCGATGCGCGGCCGGGGCGGTTCCCCGGACAGGTCCCACTCGAGGACAGTGACGTCCGGGTGCGGCTGGAGGTACTCCCGCAGGGTCGCGTCCGGCAGGCTGACGGTAATCTTCTTCGGCATACCTGCCAGCCTAATGCGGCGGTCCAGGATCCCGGTGAGGGCGCCGCCGGTGGTGGGAGAACCGGCCGGCGGCTGTCCGAGGCGGTCCCAGCTGGGAGCTTGCCCTCACCTTCGGGCCGCCCCGCGCGGGGCGTGGACATGCCCCTCCACCCGGCATACATTGCAGGAAACCCCCCACCCTTTTGACCTGGAAGGTCCTGCACCACATGAACACCTCGGGACCATCCCGCCCGGCCGCCAAGTCCCTCAACGCCCGGGGCAAGCTGCTCCTGCTCTGGGCGGCGACGGTCCTGGTGCTGCTGGGCGTGGTGACCTTCGCCGTCGTCCGCACCGGTCCGGTCCCGCGGAAGGACTTCCTGGCCGGCCCGCACGAGCAGTGGCAGGAACCGGCCGCCGCGGCGGCGACGCAGGCCCCGCGGGCCGCCGTCGACCTCGACGCTGAGATCCGGCGGATCCTGGCCGAGAACTCCGGCTACCGGATCGGCGTCGTCGTCCAGGACACCCACGGCGGGGAGCCGCGCAGCTACGGTGACGGGTCCGAGTTTGTGGCCGCGAGCACCGCCAAGATCATCACCGCGGCCGCCTACTACCATCTGGTGGAAACCGGCGAGAAGTCCCTCGACGTGCCGCTGGGAAGCTACGACGCCGCGTTCCAGCTCCAGGCGATGGTCAACACGAGCAGCGACGACTCCTGGCTGCTGCTGATGCAGGACATCGGCTACCCCAAGCTGATCGAGTACGCCGCGTCGATCGGGATCAGCTACGACCCGGAACAGAACCTGCTGACCCCGGCCGAGATGGCGGGGCTGCTCAAGCAGCTCTCCACCGGGAAGCTGCTGAACGCCGAGCACACGCAGGAGCTGCTGGACTACATGCAGCAGACCAACAACGAACGGCTGATTCCCGCCGCCGTCGGCCCGGACATCACGGTGCAGCACAAGTACGGCGAGGTGGAGGGCTATGTCCACGACGCGGCCCTCCTGACGTCCGGCGAACGCTCCTACGCGCTCGCCATCTACACGTGGGGCGAGGAGCTCGAGAGCGAGGAGCGCCTGGCCGTGTTCCACGAACTGACGGACGTGGTGGTGCGGGCGCTGCTGGGGTAGGGCCGGTTAACGGGGGCTCGTTAACGGCCAGGGCCCCCGCCGCACTGTGTGCGACGGGGGCCCTGGATGCCGGAGAACCGGGCTTAGCGGCCGAAGAGCTTGGCGAAGAAGCCGGTCTTGGTGCTGACTTCACCCTCGTGACCCTTGCAGCGGTCGGCGCTCTTGACGCCCCGCATGACCTGATCAACGTGCTGGCCGCAGCCAGCCCAGGTGGTCTTACCGCACTTCTTGCATGCAACCTGTCGGCACATCTGGTTCTCCTTTTAGTAGGTCCTTGCGTTCCACTATACCCCCTGGGGTATGCCCGGCGGAAATCCCGGGAACACCCTGCCGCCGGACGGCGTTGGTTCCGTACAGTGGCACCAGCGCCTTGGCACCAGCGCCGGGCCGCGCACGCACTGACTTCCGAACCGTACCGAGAGGACTGCTGACATGGCTTACATCAAGGTTGGAACCGAGAACAGCACCGACATCGAGCTCTACTACGAGGACCACGGCAGCGGGCAGCCGGTGGTCCTGATCCACGGCTATCCGCTGGACGGATCGTCCTGGGAGAAGCAGACCACGGCCCTGCTCGGCGCCGGCTACCGCGTCATCACCTACGACCGCCGCGGCTTCGGCCAGTCCAGCAAGCCCACCGACGGCTACAACTACGACACCTTCGCCGCCGACCTCGACACCCTGCTCACCACCCTGGACCTGAACGACGCCGTGCTGGTGGGTTTCTCGATGGGCACCGGCGAAGTGGGCCGGTACCTCGGCACCTACGGCTCGGCCCGGGTGGCGAAGGCCGTATTCCTCGGCTCGCTGGAACCCTACCTGCTGCAGACCGACGACAACCCCGACGGCGTCCCGCAGTCCGTGTTCGACGGTCTGCTTGAGGCTGTGACCACCGACCGCTACGCCTTCTTCACCGAGTTCTTCAAGAATTTCTACAACAGCGACACCTTCCTCGGCACGCCCCGGCTCAGCGAGGAAGTCATGCGGGCGGGCTGGAACCTCGCGACCGCTGGCGGCCCCACGGCGTCGGCAGCCGCGCAGCCCACCTGGTTGACGGACTTCCGTGGCGACATCCCCAAGATCGACGTCCCCGCGCTGATCGTCCACGGCACCGCGGACAACATCCTGCCCATCGACGTCACGGGCCGGCGCTTCGCCAAGGCCCTGCCCAGTGCCGAGTACGTGGAGATCGAGGGCGCCCCGCACGGGATGCTCTGGACCCACGCCGCCGAGGTCAACGAGGCACTGCTGGGGTTCCTGGCGAAGTAGGGCCACCCGCGGCCGTCCGGGACTGAGCCGCGCGGCCGTCCGGGGGCACTTTGACACGAAACGCCGGGCCGGCGTCGTCCATTTCGACGCCGGACCCCGGCAAAGTGCCCCCGGAACGCAGGGCGAAGTGGGCCACTTTCTGGAATTGAGGTCGACTTAATCTCGGCCGAGATGAAGTTCCCGGGCGGCGAACTCGCGCACAGTATCCAAGTGGCCTGGATGCTTGGATCCATTCGGCGGTCACGATGCTCGCAGCCCGCAGGTAAGGTCCGGCGTAATGCAGCACGGTATCGCCGAGAAGTTGTCCCTTGACGCCCCGGGCAGCTCCAAAGCGTTCCTTTTTCGATAACGGTTGTGCAGTTCTTGCCTTGGCTGGCCCACCAGCACGCCATCGCTTCTCCCCATTCGATGGCAGTTCGGGCAATACCCGACGCCAGTTGATCATAGAGCCTCATGCGCAGCTGTGGTCGCTGGCCGTCCGGGGGCACTTTGACACGAAACGCCGGGCCGGCGTCGTCCATTTCGACGCTGGAGCCCGGCAAAGTGCCCCCGGACGGCTGAGGAAAGCCGGACACCGACCCCTAGAACAAGGCCTCAGTGACGGCCTCGGTCACCTGGTGGATGACTTCCGTCCGCTCCGGGACACTGCCGAGGCCGTCACCCTTCGTGTAGACCACGAGGGCGTAGGCTTTGCCGCCCTGGGTGAGGATCCCGGCGTCGTGCAGCTCCCCGCCCAGCAGGCCGTACTTATGGAAGACGGTGATGCCGGCGGGAGCAGCGGCCGGGATGAGCGTTTCGTAGTTGGTGTCCTGCATGTAGGCCAGGAGCTGTTCGGTGTCCGCAGGTTCCAGCAGCGTTCCGGAGTAGAGGCCGGCCAGGATGTGGGCCATCTCCGCCGGGGTGAGTGTGTTGCTTGCGGGGCTGTAGTCCACCCCCATCGAGGCCGCGTAGTCTGTCAGCTCCCCGTGGCCCACCGCGTCCATGATCAGCGACCAGGAGTCGTTGTCGCTCTGCTGGATCATCGCCTGCAGCTGAAACTCCGCGGTGTAGGGCCCCAGCGGATCCTCGAGCGAGGCCTCCCCGGTTTCGACCAGGTGGTAGTACGCCTCGGCGGCCAGGACCTTGGCCGTGCTCGCGGCGACGAAGGCCGCGTCGACACCGTATTCGTGCACAGCTTCGGCGGCCTCCGCACCCTCCGACAGATCGAGGAGGGCGACGCCGATCTGGTAGCCACTGTTGGCGTCGATGATGCCGTTGATTTGGGCGTCCAGCTCCGCATCGATGATCCCCGCGGCCCCCGCGGCCGGTGAAACGGCGGGCGTGGCGGCCGGTGAGGCGGCCGACGCCGGCACTGACGCCTGGCTGTTCGTCACGCTCCCGGACTGGACTACCGCCGTCGAACGGGCCTGTGCGGCGGAGTGGACGCCGGCGCCCAGCGCCACCGCTAGAATTGCCGCACACGCCGCCATCACGAGTGCCCGGGTGCGCCGGAACGCCCGGGAGCGCAGCCTCCCGCGTGCGCCGCCGCGGCGGCGACCAGGCTGCTGTGGCGTGCGCTCTTCCATAGTCGCCCACGCTAGCCACGCCAGCTATGCAAAACCTTTGAATCAGCTGTCACCGCACACAGCAGGATCGGTGCCGGACTAACGTGGGCCTAAACCGTGAATGCCAGCATCGAACACGAGGACCTGCCTCATGCATCTTGACCAGTTCAACGCGGCCAGCCGCACGGAGGCGGCCGATGCCCTGCGCCCCTGCCTGGACATCCAGCGCTGGATCGACGGGCTCGCCGACGCGCGGCCGTACTCCGACGTCGAAGCACTCCTGGCGGCGGGCCGCGCCGCAGCCGACCCGTTCACCGCGGCGGAAATCGGGGCAGCACTCGCCCGCCACCCGCGGATCGGCGAGCGGGCCCAGGGAGACAGCACGGAGGCCAGGCTTTCCCAGTCCGAACAGGCCGGGCTCGGCGCGGCTGACGCGGCCGTCGCGGAAGCCCTGGCGGACGGCAACCGCGCCTACGAGGAGAAGTTCGGCCAGGTGTTCCTGATCCGTGCAGCCGGCCGCAGCCGCGAGGAGATCCTGGCCGCCCTGACCACCCGGCTCGCCCACACGCCTGAGGAAGAACAGGCAATAATTGGCCAGCAGCTGCGGGAGATCGCGGTGCTCCGACTCGAAGGACTGATGGGCAGATGAGCGTTTCCCACATCACCACGCACGTGCTCGACACCGGCTCCGGCAAACCCGCGGCCGGCGTCGCCGTCTCCCTCCAGAGGCTCGACGGCGAGCGCTGGGTCCGGATCGCCGAGGGCGCCACGGACGCCGACGGACGCGTCCAACAACTCGGTCCGGAGCGGCTGCCCCCGGGGACCTACCGCCTGGCCTTCGATACGGGAGGGTACTTCGCCGCCAGCGGCACCGAAACGTTCTTCCCGGAGGTGGCCATCACGTTCGGCGTGGTGGAGTCGGAGGCCCATTACCATGTGCCGCTCCTGCTGAGCCCGTTCGCGTACTCCACCTACCGGGGCAGCTGAGCCCGCCGATGAGCGACATCGGAGCACCACGCACGACGGCGGTGCTGCTCGCCGCCGGCGCCGGGACACGGCTGGGGCGCGGGCCCAAAGCGCTGCTCCCGTTCCGCGGCCGCACGCTCGTTGAAGTGCTGGCCGACGGGCTGCTCGCGGGCGGCTGCCGGGAGGTGGTGGTGGTCGTCGGTGCGGACGCGGCGACGGTCCGCGCCGGCACCGACCTCAACCGGCACCGCGTCATCGACAACCCGGACTGGGACACGGGGATGGGCAGCTCGTTCCGGCTGGGAGTCGGCGCGGCAGCCCCGGGGGACCATGTGCTCATGGCGCTGGTGGACCAGCCCGGGCTGACGGCTGAGACAGTCGCGCGGCTGCTGGCAGCCCACCAACCGGGCCGGGTGACGGCGGCGGCCTACTGCGACCCCGAGGGGAAGCTGCGGCGCGGACATCCGCTGCTGCTGGATGCCACCCTGCGTGCTGAGGCCGCGGACTCGGCCACGGGCGACGCCGGGGCACGCTTCTTCCTGCAGGCCCACCCGGAGCTGGTCGACCTCGTGGACTGCAGCGACCTCTCCGGCGGCGAGGACCTCGATACGCCGGACCAGCTGCCCCTGCTCGACTAGGGTCAGGCGCAGCCGGGCCCCAGACCGAACACTGCCACCAATCCCAACGCGGGGTCAGATCCGGCCCATTAAGGCCCCTCCAATGGGCCGGATCTGACCCCGCGTTGCTTTGGGAGGGTGCTACCAGCGAGGGTGGATCGTTTCGCGGAAGTAGCGGTCATAGATTTCGTGGACGCCGACGTCGAACGTTGCGTCAATGCCGCTAACCGACGCCGCTTCGGCATTGGCGCGGGCCTGGTCCACGTTCCGCGCGCCGGGGATCACCGTGCTGACGCCGTCCTGCGCCGCGATCCAGGCGATGGCCGCCTGGGCGGTGCTGACGCCGTCGGGCACCAGTTCCTCGAACTCTGCCACCGCTTTGAGGCCCTGCCCGAAGTCCACGCCGGAGAAGGTCTCCCCGACGTCGAACGCCGAGCCCGTGCGGTTGTAGTTCCGGTGGTCGTCCGCCGCGAAGGACGTGTCCGCGGTGTACTTGCCCGAGAGCAGCCCCGAGGCGAGCGGCACGCGGGCGATGATGCCGACGCCGGCAGCCTCCGCCGCGGGCAGCACCTCGTCCAGCGGCTTGAGCCGGAAGGCGTTGAGGATGATCTGCACGGTGGCGGTGCCTGCGTGGCGCATGGCTTCGAGGGCTTCGTCGGTCCGCTCCACGCTGACGCCGTAGTTCCGGATGGCCCCCTCGGCCACGAGGGCGTCCAGCGCGTCGTAGACCTCGGCGTTGCTGTACACGGCGGTGGGCGGGCAGTGCAGCTGGACCAGGTCCAGCTGCTCGACGCCCAGGTTGCGCCGGGACCGGTCCGTCCACTCGCGGAAGTTGGCGAGGTTGTAGTGCTCCGGCCGCTGCTCCACCCGGCGGCCCATCTTGGTGGCCACCGTGATCTCCAGGCCCGGGTTGTTCGCAAGGAAGGCTCCGATGGCCTGCTCGCTGCGGCCGTCGCCATAGACGTCCGCGGTGTCGAAGAATGTGACACCGGCTTCCACGGAGGCGGCCAGGATGGCCTGCGCCTGCGCGGGGTCCACGTTGCCCCAGTCCGCGCCCAGCTGCCAGGTCCCCAGTCCAACGATGGAGACGTTCCGTCCGGTCTTGCCCAAGATTCGCTGTTCCATCATCCGACTATAGGCCGGGACGGAGAACGCGGGGTCAGCTACGGCCCAAGAAACACTCCAACATGGGCCGTACCTGACCCCGCGTTGGTGTTAAAGGGTGGAGGCCAGGCCTGCTTCCTTCAGGCCGAGGTATATCTTGTCCCGGGCGATGGGCAGCTCCGCGAACCGGACGCCCGTGGCGTTCCGGATGGCGTTGGCGAGCGCGGGCGCCACCGGATTGAACGGGCTCTCGCTCATGGACTTTGCACCCAGCGGGCCCAGCTTGTCGGACGTGTCGGCGAAGTACACCTCGCTGCGCGGCACGTCCGCGAAGGTCGGGATGTGGTACTGCCGGAGGATGTCCGTGGTGACCCGTCCGGCGTCGTCCACCCTGACCTCCTCATACAGCGCAGCGCCCAGCGCCTGCGCGATGCCGCCCTCGATCTGCCCGCGGCACTGCCTCGGATTGACCACCACCCCGGCGTCGGCGGCCTGGACGCTTTGCAGGATCCGCAGCTCCCCCGTCCCGGTGTTGACCGCCACCCGGAAACCGTGGACGTTGAACGCCACCGACCGCGGGGTCCCGGCCCAATGCCCCTCGCCGGAGAGGTCGACGCCGGCCGCTGCGGCGCCGTCGTGCAGTTCCGCCAGCGGAACCCGGGCTCCCCCGCAGACGACGGCGTCAGCCTCCAGCACGCAGCCGGAGGCCTGGACCTGGTGGATTCCGGCGGCGAAGGCGCGGATCCGCACGGCCAGGTCCTCGGCCGCGGCCAGGGTGGCCTTGCCGGCCACCACGGTCCCGGCCGAGCCGAAGGCGCCGGAATCGTGGTCCACGAGGTCCGTGTCCGACTGCCGGACCGTGATCCGGTCCGCGGTGGTGGACAGTGCGGTGGCCGCGAGCTGGGCGTGCACGGTGGTGGTGCCGTTGCCGAACTCCGCGGTTCCCACGTCCACCTGGTAGCTCCCGTCGGGCAGGACCCGGATTTTGGCATGCGCGAAGTGGCCCCGCGGCGGGACGGTGTCGATCATGGACAGCGCCGTCCCCTCCCCCGTGACCCAGTCCGGGCCGAGGTCCCCAAGCCCGGCGGCGGCGCAGCGTTCCCGGCCCCGCGCCAGGGCGTCCTGCACCAGCTGCGTGCACTGGTCCAGCCCGTAGCTGCCGTAGAGGACGTCCTCCTGCGGGTCGGGGCGGGTGGAGAGCATGTCGTCGCCCTCGCGGACCATGTTGCGGCGGCGGAACTCCATCGGGTCCATGCCGATTCCGGTGGCGAGCTCGTCGATGGCGGACTCGATCGCGAAGATCATCTGACTCAGCCCATAGCCGCGGAAGGCGCCGGAGGGCACCGTGTTGGTGTAGACGGCGTGCGCGTCCACCTTCTTGTTGGCGCAGTTGTACACGCCCAGGGATTCGCCGCAGCCGTGGAACATCACGCCCACGGAATGGTTGCCGTAGGCGCCGGCGTTGGTCAGAACGTCCAGCTGCAGGGCCGTCAGCCTGCCGTCGTTGCTGGCGGCGGCTCTGAGGCGGATGGTGAACGGATGCCGGGTGGTGGCCGCCGTGAACTGCTCGGTGCGGGTGAACTCGAGCTGCACCGGGCGCCGCAGTTTCAGCGCCGCGAGGGCCACGATGTCTTCCGTGAGGACTTCCTGCTTGCCGCCGAAGCCGCCGCCCACGCGTCCCGCGACCACCCGGATCCGGTCCTCCGGCAGGCCGAAGAGCCGGCCCAGGGTGCGCCGGACCAGGAACGGCACCTGACTCGAGGTGCGGACCTGCAGCCGGCCGTCGCCGTCAACCGAGGCGATGGCGGCGTGGGTCTCCAGCGCGGTGTGCGCCACCCGCTGCGTCCGGTACGTCTGCTCGTGGATGAAGTCCGCGGTGGCGAAGGCCGCCGCGACGTCGCCCAGTTCGGAGTGCAGCTCGGCCACGACGTTCTGTTCCGGCCGGCAGATGCGGGCCGTTTGGGCATCCTTGTCGCCGTGGACCAGCGGCGCCCCGGGGCGCATCGCCTCCTGCGGGGTGAACACCGCGTCCAGCACCTGGTACTGGACTTTCAGCGCCCGGACGCCGGCTTCCGCCGCGGCGACGGTATCGGCGACGACGGCGGCGATCCGCTGCCCGACGAACCGGACCACGTCGTCCAGCACCCGGGTGTCGTCCGGATCGTCGGTGTAGAGCTCGTGCTGCGCCGTGGAAAACAGCTGCGCGGGGGCGTCCTCGTGGGTGAAGACCGCCTCCACGCCGGGGATCCGCAGGGCCTCGGTGGCGTCGATGGACAGCACCCGGGCGTGGGCGTGAGGCGAGCGCAGGAGCTTCACGTGCAGGAGCCCGGAGAGCTCCGCCGCGGGCACGTCGAGCGTGAAGCGCGCCGTGCCGGTGACGATCGCCTGGCTGGCGGGCGCCGGGACGTCGTCGCCGAGCTGGCCGGGGCGCGGATCGGGCTGGCCCTCACCGGCGGTCCCGGAGCCCGGCCCCGTTGGGTCCGGGTGGCTGCATTCGCCGTGCGCGGCCTCGCCGCAGACGGCGTCGGCGATGGCCCGGTAGCCGGTGCAGCGGCACAGGTTCCCTTTAAGGTTCCGCGGCAGGTTGGCTTTCTGCTCGTCGTCGAAAGTGGCCGCCGTCATCACCACGCCCGCGGTGCAGAAGCCGCACTGGAAGCCCTGACGTTCCATGAACTGCTGCTGCATCGGATGCAGGGCGGCACCGGCTTCGGTGCCGCGTCCGGTGCCGGCGAGGCCCTCCACGGTGGTTACGGCCCGGCCTTCGGCGCGGACCGCGGGGTAGATGCAGCTGTGCACGGGAACGCCGTCGACGTGGACGGTGCACGCACCGCAGTCGCCGCCGTCGCACCCTTTCTTCACGCCTAAGTTGCCCTGCTCCCGCAGGAACGTCCGCAGGCACTGCCCCGGCCGCGGTACGGCCTGTGCCGCGGCGCCGTTGATCCTAATTGCGCCGTTGATCTCGATGGCCATGCTCAGGCCCCTTCCTGCCGTGCCGGAGCCTGCGGTGTGGGACGCGGCGGCCAGAAGTCGCCGGAAACGCGTGCCGGTGCCGTGCCTGCCGGGGCCGCCAGTTCGGCGCGGATTTCCGCGGCGAGCCGGTAGGTCATGTCCTTGCGCCAGGCGGGCAGGCCGTGGACGTCGTCGTGGTAGAGCCCGTCCGGGATGGCGGCGTCGAGCGCGGCGGACAGTTCGGCCGCCCCACCGGTTCCAGTGCCGCTGCTGCTGGCGGAGCCGAGGCGGAGCCGAGGCGGAGCTGCACGGGGCGTTTGGTCGCGGCGGTGACGGTGAGGACCAGTCCGCCGCCGGCGTCGAGCCGTCCGATCAGCAGTGCCCCGGAACGGCCAAGGTTGCTCAGTGACAGCCGGCGGAACGCCACCCGGGAGGCCAGGGCCGACGCCGGCAGCTGGACGCTGCGCAGCAGCTCGCCGGGTGCCAGGCAGTTGCGCCCGTCCCCCGTGACGAACTCCGCCACCGGGACGGTGCGGCTGGCGCCGCCCGGGCCGAGCACCGTGGCCACGCCGCCCAGTGCCGCGCAGAGCGAGATCATGGGTCCGGCCGGCAGGGACGTGCAGAGGTTGCCGCCCACGGTGGACATGTTCCAGACCTTGAACGACGCCACGAACGAATCGCAGCACGGCCGGATCAGCTCCAGCGCAGGCCACGCCACCGCGCGGGACCGGCCGGCTTCACTCGCGGGCAGCGCATAGAGCTCCGCGACGGTGCAGGTGGCCGCGAGCTCGATCCCGGCGTCGGACACGGTGACGGCAGGCCAGCCGGTGGAGCCGAGGTCCAGGAGCCGCCGGAGCGGTTCGGCGCCAAAGGCGTAGCTGCCGTAGGAGAACAGCACGGTGCCGCCGGCCAGCCAGGCGTCCCCGGGCTGCCAGTCGGCCGGATCCGCGGTGCGGACCACGGCCTCGATGGTGTTCATGTCCATGGCGTCTCCTGGTGCTGCGGGGTGTGGCGCCCGTGCGGCGGTGGTGTGCACATTCTCGTTCGGAACCTTGGCCGGGGGAAGCACCGCCCCGGCCTGGTGCGGCGGATCCTAGTAGTCGATCCGGGTCTGCAGGCTGTTCCAGGTGGTGAACGGCTGCAGCACGGGCGGCGCCTCCGGACCGTCCAGCACCAGCTTGCGCACGGGCAGGAGGGCATCGGGCTGGTTGTTCTCGAAGTACTCGTAGAACACGGCGTCGTCGAAACCGACAGAAGCTGCGTCGTGGCGGTCGGCGGCGAAAACCACCCGGTCCACGCGGGCCCAGAGGGCGGAGGCCAGGCACATGGGGCACGGTTCGCAGCTGGTGAAGAGCGTGGCTCCGCTGAGCTCGAACCGGCCAAGTTCGGTGCAGGCCCGGCGGATGGCCGTGACCTCGGCGTGGGCGGTGGGATCGTTGGTGGCGGTGACGCGGTTGACGCCGTCGAACGATTGACCGTCCGCTGTGACAATGACGGCCCCGAACGGGCCTCCGCTGTTCATGACGTTGGCCGTGGCCAGCTCGATGGACCGGGCAAGATGCACCTGGTCCGTGACGGTGACAGTCATGATGCGACTCCCTTTTGCTGTGGAAGCCGGTACCCCTGTGGCGGAACGTAATCAGCCAACTGCGTCGGTTACCAGGCTTCAGCGTGTGCGTTGAAGGTTAAGTTGCGCCTGGTAGATAGCCTCCCGGGTCCCGGGTGCCCGCCTTTGACACCAGCGAGACTAGCAGCGGAACCGGGACTCCGCCACAGAGGGTTGGGGGGTTGTTTTTGGCGAGGTGAAATCCATGTTTCCGTCCCGTCACTGCCCCGTTTTCGGAGGTGGCGGTTCATCCAGCGTGTCATGTACACCGCCGCCTGTCCGGGTTAGCCTTGGGGATATCTCGTGGCGCAGGTCACGTAACCTGGGAGCAGCAGGCAGGGTTGTAATGAGCTGGCGTCAACTGGCGTCGGCTCATTTTTGTGGGACGGCGGCGGCGGAAACGAACGCGAAATGCGGTCGAAATTTCCATCTGGGATTTTGATTCCACCTACCGGAAGTTGGGAACCACCATGACAAACAAGATCGTCCTTGGTCAGAACCAGTACGGCAAAGCCGAAGTCCGCGTCGTCAAAATCAGCCGCGACACGGAACGCCACGAGATTGAAGACCTCAACGTCACCTCACAACTCCGCGGAGACTTCGCCGCGGCACACCTTGAAGGCGACAACAGCCACGTGGTGGCAACGGATACGCAGAAGAACACCATCTACGCCTTCGCCCGCGAGGGCATCGGCTCCCCGGAGGCGTTCCTGCTCCGGCTCGGCGAGCACTTCACCTCGAGCTTCGGCTGGGTGAGCGGCGGCCGCTGGGAGGCCGAGTCGTACCGCTGGGACCGGATCCAGGCCCACGGCGCGGCCCACGACCACTCCTTCGTGCGCAACGGCCAGGAGGTGCGCACCGCGGTACTGGTCCGCGACGGCGCCGACCAGCACCTGCTGTCGGGCCTCACGGACCTCACCGTCATCAAATCCACGCAGTCCGGTTTTGTGGGTTACCCGCGGGACAGGTACACCACCCTGCCGGAGACCACCGACCGGATCCTGGCCACCGAGGTTTCCGCCCGCTGGCGGTACAAGACCGGCACGGATTTCAGCGCCCTCGATTTCAACAAGGGCTACGAGGACGTCAAGGCCCTGCTGCTGGAAGGCTTCACCGAAAAGTACTCGCACGCCCTGCAGCAGACCCTGTTCGACATGGGCGCCAAGGTCCTCGAGGCTCACAGCGGGATCGACGAAATCAGGTTCTCGATGCCCAACAAGCACCACTTCCTGGTGGACCTCTCGCCGTTTGGCCTCGACAACCCCAACGAGGTCTTCTTTGCGGCCGACCGCCCGTACGGCCTGATCGAGGCAACCGTGCAGCGCGACGACACGGTGCCGGCCGACGCCGCCTGGTCCGGCATTGCCGGGTTCTGCTAGGGACGGGCTCAGCCGTGACCGGCGGAGGGCGGCCGGAATCTAGCCCCGGGACGCTAGTGTGTTCGCCATGACCGACCCGCATCGCTGCTGCAGCATTCCCGCCGCCTGATTCACTGCCTTATTCACCGACCAGGAAGGACCACAATGGCACTCACCATTTCAGCCGCCACCCCCGTTGACCGTGCGGAGGAGATTCTCACCCCCGAGGCCCTGGCCTTCCTTGAGGAACTGCACCTGCGTTTCGCCGCCACCCGCGGGGACCTGCTCAAGGCCCGCGCCGTCAAACGCGAGGAGGTGGCCCGCACCGGCCGGCTCGATTTTCTGCCGGGGACCCGCGACATCCGCGAGGGCGAGTGGAGAGTTGCCGCGGCCCCCGCAGCCCTGCAGGACCGCCGGGTGGAAATGACGGGCCCGGCCGCACCGGCGAAGATGGCGATCAATGCACTGAACTCCGGGGCGAAAGTCTGGCTCGCCGACCTCGAGGACGCCAGCACCCCGACCTGGCCCAACGTGATCGAATCGATCCTGAACCTCCGCGACGCCGCGGCCGGCACCCTGGCCTACACGTCCCCAGAAGGGAAGGAATACACGCTCCGGACCGACGCCCCGCTGGCCGTCGTTGTGGCGCGCCCGCGCGGCTGGCACATGAGCGAGCGCCACCTGTTGATCGGCGGCGAACCCACCGTGGGCGCCCTGGTGGACTTCGGCCTGCACTTCTTCCACACCGCCAGGCAGTTGCTGGAGAACGGGCAGGGCCCGTACTACTACCTGCCCAAAATGGAGAGCCACCTCGAGGCCCGCCTCTGGAACCAGGTCTTCGTTTTTGCGCAGGACTACCTCGGCATTCCGCAAGGCACCATCCGCGCCACCGTCCTGATCGAAACCATCCCCGCAGCGTTCGAAATGGACGAGATCCTCTACGAGCTCCGCGACCACGCCTCCGGCCTGAACGCGGGGCGCTGGGACTACCTGTTCAGCATCATCAAGTATTTCCGCGACGCGGGCCCGCGCTTTGTGCTCCCGGACCGTGCCACCGTCGCCATGACCGCTCCGTTTATGCGCGCCTACACCGAACTGCTGGTCAAAACCTGCCACCACCGCGGCGCCTTCGCCATGGGCGGCATGGCGGCCGTCATTCCCAACCGCCGCGAGCCTGAGGTGACGGCCCAGGCCTTCGAGAAGGTGCGCGCGGACAAGACCCGCGAGGCGAACGACGGCTTTGACGGTTCCTGGGTGGCCCACCCGGACCTGGTGCCGGTCTGCCGCGACGTCTTTGACGCCGTCCTGGGCGAGCGGCCGAACCAGCTGGACAAGCAGCGCCCGGACGTGTCCGTCACCGCGGACCAGCTCCTGGACATCGCCTCCGCCGGCGGGACGGTCACCGAAGCGGGTTTGCGCCTGAATGTCTACGTCGCCATCGCCTACACCGCGGTGTGGATCTCGGGCAACGGCGCCGTCGCCATCCACAACCTGATGGAGGACGCCGCGACGGCGGAGATCTCCCGCTCGCAGGTCTGGCAGCAGATCCGCAACCAGGCGGTCCTCGCCGACACCGGCCGGACCGTGACCCGTGAGCTGGTGTCCGGGATCCTGGCCGAGGAAACCGCGAAGCTCCGCGGCGAGGTGGGCGAGGACGCGTTCGCGAAGCACTACCTGCCCGCCAGCAAGCTCATCGGCGGCCTGTGCCTCTCCGAGGACTACACGGACTTCCTCACCACCCCGGCTTACGAACTGCTGGGCTAATCCGTGACTCTTTCTCCCTCCGGGCGGCTCCCCGGGTCCTTCTCCGGGGCCGACCTGAGCCGGATCGACGCCCTGCTGGCGGCGACGGACCTGCTCCTGGAGCGGAACTATCCCGGCGACGACGGCTCCCGGCAGCCGGTCCACACGGTCTATGTCCCGGCCGACCGTTTCACTCCGACCACCGCCGCCGACTGGGGCGCCCAGGCGCTGGCTGTGGCCGAAGCCCATGGCGGGCTGGAGCAGCTGGGCGCCCTGCTCGGCCAGGACCCCGCCCTGGCTGCCGCCGTCGCCTCCCGCGTGGCCGCGAAGCTGGGCAGCGAACCGATCGAGGACCTTCGGCTGGACTTCGAGGACGGCTACGGGGACCGGGGTGACGACGCCGAAGACGCCGACGCCGTCGCGGCGGCGGCCGCCGTCGCCGCTGCGGTGGCGGACGGGAGCGCCCCGCCGTTCATCGGCATCCGGTTCAAGTGTTTTGAAGCAAACACCCGTGCCCGCGGGCTGCGCACCCTGGACCTCTTTGTCTCCGGCCTGGCCGCGGCCGGGGAGCTCCCGGACGGGCTGGTCCTCACCCTGCCCAAAGTCACCACCGTGGCGCAGGTCCAGGCGATGGACTATGCCGTGTCCCGGCTGGAGGACATCCACTTCCTGCCCGCCGGCCGCCTGCGGTTCGAGGTCCAGGTGGAAACGCCGCAGCTGATCCTGGGCCCGGACGGCACCTCTCCGGTGGCGCAGCTGCCGCACGCCGTTCCGGGCCGGATCAGCGCCCTGCACTACGGCACCTACGACTACTCGGCATCCCTGCAGATCCCCGCCGAATACCAGTCGATGGAACACCCGGTGGCGGATTACGCCAAAGAGGTCATGCAGCTGGCCGTCGCCGGTACCGGCATCCGGCTCTCCGACGGTTCCACTAACGTCATCCCCGTCGGCGACGGCGTGCAGGACGCCTGGCGGCTCCATGGCCGGCTGGTCCGCCGCTCGCTGGAACGCGGCTACTACCAGGGCTGGGACCTGCACCCGGCGCAGCTGCCGAGCCGCTTTGCCGCCACCTACGCGTTCTACCGGCAGGGACTTCCGGCCGCCGCCGCGCGGCTGCGCAACTACGTGGAGCGCACCGAGGGCGGCGTCATGGACGAACCCGCCACGGCCAGGGCACTGGCGGCTTTCGTGCTCCGCGGCATCCAGTGCGGTGCCGCAGGCGCGGAGGAAGTCCGCGCACTGACCGGCGTCGGGCTCCCGCAGCTGACGGTCCTGGCACACCCCCGGCTGGCACCGCCTGCAGCCTCCCGCACCCACTGACCCTTCTCACAACGGAGCACACCCGTGAGCAACTACTTTTCACCCGAAGGCGGCCTGCCGCCGCAGACCCAGCTCCTCACCGACCGCGCCGTGGTCAAGGAGGCCTACACGGTCATCCCCAAGGGGGTGCTGCGCGACATCGTCACGTCCAACCTGCCCGGCTGGACCAGGACCCGCGCCTGGATCATCGCCCGGCCCATCGCCGGCTTCGCCACGACCTTCTCGCAGCTGATCGTGGAAGTGGCACCGGGCGGCGGCAGCGACAAGCCCGAGGCGGAGGCCGGCGTCGAGGGCGTCATTTTCCTGACCAAGGGCGAGCTGACCCTGACGCTCGACGGCGGGATCCACCGGATGGAGGCCGGCGGCTACGCCTACCTCGCGGCCGGCTCGGACTGGAAAGTGTCCAACGACGGCGCCGCGGAGGCTGCGAGTTTCCAGTGGATCCGCAAGGCCTATGAGCCGCTGGAGGGGTACACGGCGACGTCCTTCGTAACCCGGGACCAGGACGTCGAGCCGCGGCCCATGCCCGGCACCAACGGCGTCTGGGCGACCACCCGTTTCGTGGACCCGGACGATCTGGCCCACGACATGCACGTCAACGTCGTCACGTTCCAGCCCGGCGGGTCCATCCCCTTCGCCGAGACCCATGTGATGGAACACGGGCTCTTCGTCCTCGAGGGCAAGGCCGTCTACCGGCTCAACGACGACTGGGTGGAAGTCGAGGCCGGCGACTTCATGTGGCTCCGAGCCTTCTGCCCGCAGGCCTGCTACGCGGGCGGGCCCGGCCCGTTCCGCTACCTGCTCTACAAGGACGTCAACCGCCAGATCCGCCTCACCTGAGCCCGAGCCCGCCCAACTCCCGCATCCCCGCTAGTTCCCCCATGATGGACCGCCCTGGCACTGGAGGCACGGATCCGCTGACGCCCAAAAGAGCCGCGATTTCAAAGCCCAGCTCCGAGGTGGATCTCCCCATCCCCGCGCCCGACGGTGCGGGCAGCTGGGACAGAACGTGCACGGCCGCGGCCTCCACCGCAAGAGCGGCTTCCCCCTCACCCAGATGTGCCAACATCATGGCGGTGGAGAGGATTGAGCCGATCGGGTTGGCCCATCCCCTGCCCGCAATATCAGGGGCGGACCCGTGAATGGCCTCAAACATGCTGGGCGCGGATCCATCCAGATTCAGGTTGGCGCTCGAGGCAACGCCAAGGCCGCCCTGGATCACGGCGCCAAGGTCCGTGATGATGTCGCCAAACAGATTATCGGTCACAACAACGTCGAAGCGTTCAGGTGAGAGCGGAAGGTGGAAGCACATGGCATCCACGTGCACGTAGTCCAGCTCGACGTCGGGGTACCGCTTGCTGAGGTCGTTGACCGTCTCCTGCCAGAGCCTTCCGGCTTCGACCAGGATGTTTGTCTTGTGGCAGAGAGTCAACTTGCGCCGTCGACTCTGGGCCAGCCGGAAGGAAAAGTCCACCACTCGCTCCACACCCACCCGCGTGTTGACTGATTCCTGCACGGCAACGGCGTAAGGCGTCCCGGCATGAACTGTGGAGCCCCGACCCACGTAGGCGCCTTCAGTATTTTCCCGCACAATAATCATGTCGCATCGCTCGGGTGTAAGCCCCGAGATGGGCGTCTTGACACCGGGATAGAGCTTCACAGGTCTCAGGTTTACCGCCTGCTGGAAAGTCCGGCGCATCTCCAGGATGAAGCCACGTTCCAGAATTCCCGGCGGCACGGCAGGGTCTCCCATAGCGCCGAAGAGGATTGCGTCCTGACCGCGGAGCCGCAGCTCCAGCTCCGGGGTCCACAGCTCTGAGGTGCGCAGATAGTGCTTGGCCCCGGCCTCCACCTCCATCCGTTCGGTGCTGAAGCCGAAGACGGATTCGGCGGCGTCGAGGACCGCCAGCGAAGCTTCGATGACTTCCGGGCCGATTCCGTCTCCGCGGATGATGGCTATCTTGTGGGTTCTCATGGGGCTCCTGGTTCTGATGGTTTGGATGAGGTCATGGCGCGGCGGACCAGGGATGCTGCGCCGCGCAGCCGAGCACGGGCCAGCCGTTCGGCGTCGTCCGCGTTTCCATGTTCCAGCGCTACGACGAGGGCGGCATGTCCTGCTTGCGCGGCGGCCACGGCCTCGGTTGTTGAAAGGACAGGCGGCCTGAAGAGCTGCTCGGTAAGGCGGATGAGTCCGCTCTGCCGCTGCACGAAACTGTTGCCCGAGGCCCGCAGCAGTCCCTCATGGAATCTTCCACTGAGCTGGGCAAAGCGCTTCTCCCGGCCAGGCAGCAGTTCCCGGGTCTCCGCTTCGGCAAGCTCGCGCAACTCCACCAGGGCGATCGGCCCAGCCGACGAGCCCTGGCGGACAGCGGCAAACCGGGCGCAGGCGAGCCGGGCGGCCAGTCCCTCCACGGCCTCGCGAAATTCCAGCGCGGCAAGCATCTCCTCTGCGCCCATCGTGGAAACGCGTGCACCGCCGCGGTCGTCCGTGCTGACGAGGCCCTGTTCCTCCAGCAATCGCAGCGCTTCCCGCAGCGGTGTCCGGCTCAGGCTGAGCTCAGCCGAGAGCTCCGCCTGGGGTAGCCGCTCGCCTGGCGTATAGCGGCCTTCGAAGATGCGTTCCCGCAGCAAGGCGGCCGTCTCTTCGACAAGGGGCACCGCACTGCGCCAGGCCGCCGTCTGGACCATCTACATTGCCTCTTTCCATTCCTGCTCGCTGACTGCGCGACGGCCGGCCCCGGGGTTATCCGGCGATCTGGACAGTGACCGGCCACCACAACCGCGTTGAAGCTTAACGGGATCCCATCCCGGTTCGTCAGTGCGACTTTGCCGCCGAACGTCGTTGATTGTCAATAGAGGCCCAGAATTCAGGCTCTTCTTCCGAATGTCGTCCGGATCGTTGACCGCGAGCTCCACCCACGTCTAGTCTGAGATCGTTACTGGTCAGACCACTAGACAGCCGCTCGCGGCAGGAAGCGGGCACCATGTCCACCTTCACGGCCCCATACCCGGATGGCCTCCCAATCGGCGATGGGTGGGCCGCCTGCACGGACCATCAGAAGATCGTCTTCCCCTATGACGGTTCGCTTGTGGCGGATTCCCCCGTGGGCAGCGTTGACCACGCCCGGCGTGCCATGGATGCAGCGGCCGCGGTGCGCCGCGAAATGGCTGCGCTGAGCACCGGGGCCAGGCGCGCCCTCCTGATGGCAATCCACGACGCCCTGGCCGCTCACGGCCCCGAGCTCATCGACTTGCTGATCCTGGAAACCGGCAAGCCGCGCGTCGACTGCAACACCGAGTTGGCCAGGTCGCTGACCACTTGGGCGGCCAGCGCCGAGGAGGTGGCCCATACACATGGCGAGACTGTCCCGCTGGATCTGCAGCCGCTTGGCGAGGGCATGTTCGGCTTCTGGACCCGCCGGCCGGCCGGAGTCGTCGTCGGCATTACGGGTTTCAACTACCCGTTGCTGCTTGCGAGCCACAAACTGGCCCCCGCGCTCGCCGCTGGCTGCCCTATCATCGTCAAGCCTGCACCGAACACGCCGCTGGCCTCGCTCTGGGCCGTGCACCTGATCCGCCGGGTCCTGATATCACACGGAGTTTCTGCCGCCGCCGTGCAGCTTGTCACGGGCGGCGTCGAGGTAGGTGCCAGCCTGGTTGCCGATCCGCGTACGGCGGTCGTCTCCTTTACCGGGTCCGCCGCTGTGGGCCACCAGATAGCCCGGGATGCCGCGCCGCGCAAGACAGTTCTGGAACTCGGATCCAATGCCGCTCTCATCGTCGCCGACGACGCCGTAATTGCGGACGCCGTCGACGCTGTGATCCGCGGCGGTTTCTACGCCAACGGCCAGGCGTGCATCTCGGTGCAGCGCGTGGTCCTGGTTGAAACCATCGCTGAGGAGTTCGAGCAGGCGCTGATGGCCCGTCTGGGCGAGGTGCGCGTGGGAGACCCTCGGGAGGAAGGAACCCGTGTCGCCCCGGTAATAAACGAAACGTCCTCGCGCCGGATCACCGGCTGGATCGCCGCCGCCATAGCGGACGGGGCGCGCCTTCTCAGTGGCGGGACCCTTATTGGTCGCAGCATCGCACCCACCGTGATCGCGGAGATTCCCGACGACGCAGAGCTTTGGTGCGAGGAAATTTTCGGCCCAGTGGTCTGCCTCCGGCGCGCGCCGGACGTGGCGTCCGCGATCGAGCTGGTCAACAGATCGCGTTATGGGCTGCAAGCCTCCATCTACACCAAGTCGCTTGAGTCGGCGTTCGAGGCCATCAACCAGCTGGACGTAGGCGGCGTCGTGGTTAACGAAATCCCCGGCTTCCGCTCCGACATCATGCCCTACGGCGGCGTCAAAGACTCCGGGATTGGCCGCGAGGGCCCGCGCTTCGCCATCGAGGAATTCACCGTGACCCGAATGGCTATGATCCGCCCCTAGCCAATACTTTTGGCAACCGCCACGCGCCCTGCCTCAAGTCGAATTCCAACCCAACGAAGAGAGTCGTGCTTTGGATTACAGTCAGCTTTTCCACCTTTCTGGCCGCCGCATTATGGTGATCGGCAGCGGCAGCGGCATCGGCCGCGAGTCCGCACTGGCCCTCGGCGCGCACGGCGCGGCCGTCATCTGCGCGGACCGCGACGGCGCGACGGCCGCCGAGACCGCGGCAATGATCGGGAACAACGCCACTGCCATCACCTTGGACGTGCTGGACCATAAGGCCGTGGGCGCCGCCGCCCTGGAGTTCCGTGATATCGCGGCGCTCGTTTTCACCGCGGCGACCAATGTGCGAAAGCGCATCGCAGACTACACGATGGATGAGTTTGACCGTGTGGTGAACCTGAACCTGCGCGCCTCATTCAGCGTTATCCAGTCATTTGCGCCCGCAATGGCCGCGAACGGCGGCGGCAGCATCATCGGATTTGCCTCCATCCGTGCGGTCACTGTGGAACCGGGGCAAGGCGCCTACGCGGCCACCAAGGCCGGCCTCGTGCAGCTGTTGCGCACCGCAGCAGCCGAATATGGTCAGTCCGGTGTGCGTGTGAACGCCATCTCCCCGGGGGTGGTGGAGACTCCGCTGACCGCGCAGATCAAGGACAACGCCGAATGGTACGACGCGTACGCGAGCAAGAGCGCGTTGGGCCGCTGGTCCCGGCCGGAAGAGCTGGCCGGCGCCGTCGTCTACCTTGCCTCCGACGCCTCCAGCTTTGTCACCGGTTCTGTGCTCACGGTCGACGGCGGCTGGACTGCCGTCGACGGCCGCTTCGATCCGCCCGACGCCTAGGCGGACACGACAGGCCGCCCCGCGGCCGGCAGGGATCGCCACGGCCGGTGCAACGTCTTCTAGAATGACACCAGTAGATCATGTGCACCAGCTAAGGGAGATGGACAGTGGCCGATGCTGTACCCGCTGTGCCGCGCCCTAAACGCGCCTTCGAGGCGGTCGTCGATCATATTGAACAGGCCGTACTCCGCGGCGAGCTGAAGGCCGGAGACCGGCTCCCCAGCGAACGGGAATTGGTTACCCGTTTTGAGGTGGGACGCTCGTCGGTGCGGGAGGCCATGCGCGTGTTGGAAAGCGGCGGGATCGTCGCTTCCCGGCCAGGCGATCCGCGTGGGGCCGTGATCTTGGCTCCCACCGCAGCGCCACTCAGCAAACTCATGACCCGGCTGACGGTCTCAAGCAGCAGCAGCCTGGCCGATCTGCTCATCTATCGTATGACGCTTGAGTCGGCCGCAAATTCACTCGCTGCCTCCCGTCGCAGCGACGCCGATCTGCTCAGACTGGAAAAGGCCATGGCACGGATGCGCCATTGTGTGGCCCTGGGACGACGCGAGTTTAGCCGGGCCGACCTCGACTTCCATGACGTGGTCGCCTGGGCCAGCGGGAATGCCATGATCAAGGTTTCCGCCGAAGCGGTCCGGGACTCCATCGAAACTCTCATCGAAAGTTCCATCCGCGGCAGCGGTGACGACGACGAACTTATGCTGCGCACACTCTCCCACCACGCGGAAGTCTTCGCCGCGATCCGCGATCGGGACGCGCACCGCGCGGAATATCTCGCACGCAGCAGCCTTTTCGAGTACTACGGCCAGCTGCTCGCGGAAGACGACCGTGCGGCCCTGGCCGCGCTGGCATCCTTCGGGGCGCCGGTTCCCCACACCGCAGGCACCGACTAAGGCCACCCGGCGGGGCCCGGACTGCGTTGATGGTCGCAGGAGCCCTCCGCCGCGGAGGGCCCTGTGAGAGTCGCAGCCTAGTCCAGCGCCGCCCAGTTCGGCACCGCTGAAGCCGGGCGCACTGATTCGTACCAGGCTGCAGCGCGCAGGACCTTGGCGTCTGCGCCCACCGGGCCCGCCAGCTGCACCCCGATGGGGCGGCCGTCGGGGGTGAAGCCGCAGTTGACCGTGGCAGCGGGTTGTCCCGACATATTGAACGGCACAGTGAAGGCGATATGCGCCATGGTGCTATCTGGATCGTCAATCGGCATAGGCTGCTCGGCGGCAAAGGCTGCCATGGGCGCTACGGGCGAGAGAACGACGTCGAAGCCTGCCGTGGCGGTGATGGTCGCCTTCTGCATCCGGTCGATGCAGTTGAAGTGGCTTATGGTCGCGGCCCCATCGAAGCTGGCTCCACGGGAGCACCATCGGACAATGTAGGGCAGCACCAACGCCTGATGATCTCGCGGCAGGGCGCTGTAGTCCGCCCAGGATCGGGTTCGCCAGAAGTTGTCGAGGCCATCGAGCATGTCCTGGTTGATGAAGGCGTCCAGATGGGTAACCTCAGCGCCGTGCCGGGCGAAGACCTCCGCAACGGCTTCCACGGCCGCCAGAACTTCCGGGTCTGCGTCGGCGCCCGCCCCGGCATTGGTCTGGAGCGCCACCTTCATGCCTCTGATGTCAGCTCCGGCAATCCCGCCGTCAGGGTCCAGCCAGTTCATCGGAGGGTATGGGCGAGCCGTGTAATCGCGAATGTCGGGCCGGGCCAGCACGCTCATGAAGAGCGTCACGTCTGCTGTGGTGCGGGCCATCGGGCCTGCGGCCCGGCCAATATACGGGACGTCCAGCGGTATTAGGCCGGCGCTGGGCTTGATCGTGGCCAGACCCTGCCAGGTTCCGGGCAGCCGAACAGACCCTCCGATATCCGTTCCGACGTGCAGTGGGCCATATCCCGCCGCAGCGGCCGCGCCGGCGCCGGCGCTCGAGCCGCCCGTCGTCCAGGCGGGGTTCCAGGCGCTGCGTGTCACCCCATGCAGGCTTGAGACGCCAGAGGAAAGCATGCCCCAGTCCGGCATCGTGGTGGAACCCATGATGACGCCGCCACTCTCCAGGATGCGGTCCGTGATCGGCGCATTGACGGTCGGCACCCGCGGACGGGGAAGGGCAGTGCCGCTGGGCATGGGCACGCCCGCGCGGGCAACATTCTCTTTGACTGTGGTGGGAACGCCGTCAATCGCGCTCAGGGGGCTGCCCGTGCTCCAGCGATGCTCGCTTGCCCGCGCATCCCGGAGCGCTTCCTCGGGGTTGAACACGAAGAGCGCATTGAGCACCGGCTCACGCTCCTCGATCCGGCTGACCACGGCGGCGCAGACTTCCACGGGAGAGAGCTCCTTTGCCGCGTAGGCCGCGCCGAGATCCCGGGCGCTTAGAAGGTGGATTTCGGTGAAAAGGGTAGCGGCCATGGGTGGTTCCTCACGTCGTTCGCGGCGGGGGGTTCCCTTCGGAAAAGCCCCGGCCTTGGGTGCTGGAATATCTAGTGCTGCAGGGCAGCCTCACGGGCCGCCATTTCAGCCCGCAGGGACATGGTGGCACCAACCAGTGTGCGGGTGTACTCATGCTGCGGCCGCTCGTAGATCTGCTCCGTGCTCCCGCTTTCCACAATCTCCCCCGACCGCATGACCACCACGTTGTCGCAGATGTGCCGGACCACGCCCAGATCGTGGGAGACGAAGACCAGAGTCAGTTGGTACTGATCCACCAGATCGGAGAGCAGGTTCAGCACTTGGGCGCGGACGGAAACGTCCAGGGCGCTGACCGGTTCGTCCGCGACAAGGACCCGGGGTCTGCAGATCAGCGCGCGGGCGATTGAGATGCGCTGGCGCTGACCGCCGGAAAACTGATGCGGGAACCGCTCAGCAGAATCGGCTGGCAAATCCACTGCGGCGAGCATTTCCCGGACTTGCCGGCGCTGGAGTGCGTTGTTTACCCGTTTGCCCGGGGCCAGCAGCGGCTCGGCGATGATGTCTTCGACCCGCATCCGGGGGTTGAGCGAACCCATGGGATCCTGGAAAACGATCTGGAGTTCGCGGCGCAGCTCGATGAGTTGGCTCTCGCGCGCCCCTGCCACCTCGTTCCCGGCCACGCGCACGCTGCCTGCGCTGGGCTGGTCCAGCCCGGCCAGGATTCGCAGCAGTGTGGATTTGCCGGAACCGGATTCCCCCACTACCCCGAAACGCTGCCCGGCATGAACGTCAAACGAGATGCCACGCAGCGCATTCACCTCGCCGGGCTTCTTGAACAGCGACGTCCGGCCGCGCTCGTAAGTGCGCACCAGATTGTTGACGCTGATGATGGGTTCCGTGGCTGCCTCCTTGCCCGTCGACACCGCGGGTCCGCCGTCGTTCGGCTGCACGCCCAACTCGGAGCCGTCCCGCCGGCCCGAGGAGGGCGGGTGCTCGTCGACTCCGGCCCCGCCGGTCCGGGACTCCTCGGCCGCCCTGGCAGAGGTCTTGAGCCGCAATACGCTCGACGGAACCGTGGACAGGACATCCTGGATGCTTGGCGGAACATAGGCCGCGGCCGAGGCCACCGTGAACAGCCGTCCATTCTCATCTGAGGCGTCCAAGTCGGACGCCGCGAGCAATCCGCGCGTGTAGGGGTGCTGGGGGCGTGTAAAGACCTCCTCCGTGGAGCCCTCCTCCACCACGATGCCGCGGTTCATGACCAGGACACGGTCGCAGCCGTTGGCCACAACGGACAGGTCGTGTGTGATGAACAACAACCCCGTGCCGCGCAGCTGCACAGATTCAAGAATCAGATCCAGCACCTGCCGTTGGACCGTGACGTCCAGCGCCGTCGTCGGCTCATCGCAGAGCAGCAGCTCGGGGTCGTTGGCCAATGCCATTGCCAGCATGACGCGCTGGCGCTGACCGCCGGAGAGCTGGTGCGGGTAAGCCTTGGCTGCCTCGGCGGGGTCCGGCAGCTTGACGCTGGCCAGCAGCTGAACTGCCTTGTCCCGGGCCTCGCGGCGTCCGGACACTGTCTTGTGCTTAAGCATGACCTCGGCGACTTGAGGGCCAACCTTCATCAGCGGATTCAGGGCTGTGAGCGGCTCTTGGAATACCATCGTCATGTCGTTGCCGCGGATCCGGCACATCTGCCGGTCCGAGGCCGTGACCAGGTCCTCATCACGCCCGGCGAGCCGGACAGAGCCAGTGGCGTTGACGCCCGGTGGCAGCAAGCCCATCAGGGCCGTGGTGGTCATGGACTTGCCGGAGCCGGATTCTCCGATAAGCCCTACCCGCTCGCCGCGGTCCATGGTTAAGTTGAAGTCCCTCACCAGGGAACGGTCCTTCGTGGCGATATTGAGTCCGGTCACCTGCAACAACGGTCCGGTAGTTGGTTTCTTCGAGATGGGCACGCTTACCGTTCTCCATTCAGCTTCGGGTCAAAGCGGTCCCGCAGGCCGTCGCCCAGCAGGTTGAAGCCCAGTACCGCGACCGCAATCGCGGCACCCGGCCAGACGACAAGCATCGGGAAAGTGCCCAGGAACTGCTGCGATTCCTGCAGCATGCGCCCCCAGGATGGCACCGGCGGCGGCGTGCCGAGACCCAGGAAGGACAGCGCGGCCTCGGCCAGCACGGCGAGCGCGAAGGTAACAGAGCATTGCACCACCACCATCCCCGCGATGTTGGGCAGCACATGGCGGCGTGCGATGCGGAAGGCGCTTTGGCTTGAGGCCCTCGCAGCGAGGACATACTCGGTGCTCATCACCTGGAGGGTGCCGCTGCGGGCCACTCGGGCGAAGCCAGGGATTGAGCCGATGCCAATCGCGACCATCGCCGTCGTCGTGCTCGCGCCGAAGACGGCACCAAACATGATTGCAAGCAACAGCGCGGGGAAAGCCAGCAGAATGTCGGCCCCTCGCATCGTGATCTCTTCAGTGGCGCCGCCGCGCATTCCGGCGAGGATACCCAGCGGCGTGCCGACCACCACGGCGATTCCCACCGAGATGAGTCCCACCATTAGTGTGATTCGCGCGCCATAGAGAATGCCCGAGAAGACGTCGCGACCGAACTTGTCGGTGCCCATTAGGTGTAAGGCGCTGGAGCCTTGGAGCCGTTCTGCGGGGAAGGCCTTGACCGGGTCGTACGGGGTCCAGAACAGGGAAATTAATGCGGCAAGGACGACGATGACCACGATTGTGGTTCCTACCGCCAAAGTCGCCGAGAGCCTCCGGAGGGGACGCCTGACGACGGCATCCGACTCCCCGGGAGGCGATGCAATGTCGGTGGACTGGGACATTAGGCCTTCTTCCGAATACGCGGGTCCAGGACTGTGTAGAGCAGATCGACCACCAGGTTGATGATGAGCGTGATAGCCACTAGCACCATGACGACCGATTGAACGGTGAGCATGTCGCGGTTGCCTACGGCGTCCAGCAGCATGGAACCTAGGCCGGGGATGACGAAGACGCGCTCCACGACGACGGCCCCGACGATCAGCGCGGCCAATTGCACGCTCGTCACGGTCAAGACCGGGATCGAGGCGTTGCGCAGGCCGTGGCGCACCAGGGCCTCCAACGGTCCCAGGCCTTTGGCCCGTGCCGTTCGCAGATAGTCTTCGCTCATGACCTCCAGGACCGCGGAGCGTACATACCGGGTCAGGATCGCTCCCTGCACGGAAGCCAGGGCCGCAACGGGGAGGACGAGGCGACGCAGGAAGTCCCCGAAGTCCTCGCCAGGCGGGGTCCAGCCGTTAGAAGGGAGCCACCCCAGCCCCACGGCGAATACTACGACGAGCAGGATGCCGGCCAGGAAGCCGGGAATGGCAACACCCAGCTGGCTCATTGCGCTGATCAGGACACCGCTGGGCTGCCGGTGCCGTACAGCGGCCAAGGTGCCGAAAGGAATCGCGATGAGCAGGGCCACGACCATGGACAGCATCACCAGGATCAGGCTCACCTGAACGCGGTCCGCGATCATCGGGCTGATATCTTGCCGCGTGACGAAGGAGACGCCGAAGTTGCCCTGCGGCAGGCCCGTGACCCAGTCGACGTACTGGACTGACAAGGGCCGGTCCGTGCCGAGCTGCCTTCGGGTCTCCTCGAGAAGCTCTGGTGAGGCATTGACGCCGAGGGCGATCTGCGCTGGGTCACCCGGGATGGCGCGCATGAGCAGGAACACCGCCACCGTGGCCGCAAAAAAGGTCACGATAAACCTGCTCAGGTTAACTAATAGCCGTACTACCATCCCGGCCCCCTTTCTAGAGCTCTACCGCTTGGTTGCGGACGTTCGGGCGTGTTACTTCCAGCCGGTTGCGGTGAGATCAAGAGCCTCGGTGACTGAATTGGCGGGTAGGCCGGTCACGTCGGCCTTGGCTACTACCAGGTTCGGAAAAAGGAAGAGGACATTGGCGGGGGCATCCGCGGTAATCGTGCGGACCACCTGTTTCATGCCGGCCACATATCCGGCCTGATCCGCCGCGTCAGCCGCTGCGGCGACGTCCTTGATCTTGGAATTGTCGTAACCGATGTAGTAGTCCGGGTTATTAAAGACCGTCAGCAGATCCCGGCTCTCAACGGCCAGCACCACCGACATTTGGTAGTCGTGCTTAGTGAAGACCTTGTCGAGCCACACAGCGGGGAATTCCGCCGTCTCAATCTTGGCGTTAATGCCGACCTCTGCGAGCTGGGATACAACAATTTGGGATACGGCATTGGCGTAGGGCCGAGTGGGGACAGTGAAGGTGATCTGCAGGTTTTCCGCGCCCGCATCTTTGAGCAACTGCTTAGCCTTAGCTGGATCGTAGGGGTATGCGTCGTTGTGATCCTCGTAGTACGGGTCGGTTGGCGGAACCGGGGCACCCAGCAGGGTACCGTACCCGCTCCAGGCGGTATCTAGAACGGCTTTTCGGTCGAGCGCGTACATGACGGCCTGGCGGACCCGCACGTCGTTGAACGGCGCCACCTTGTTGTTCATGGTTAGCTCCACCTTGCCATTGGACGTGCCTTCCAAAATCTGGAAGGCCTTGTCCTGCTCAAAGGTGGGCAGCAGTTCCGGTGCCTGCATGTTGTAGACGACGTCCACGTCGCCCGAACGCAGGGCATTGGTGGTGGCCGTTGCATCGGCGAAGTAGCGCAGGGTAACTGTCTTAACCTTTGGTGCGGTCCCCCAGTAGCTGTCCCGGGCGGCCATCTTGATCGCCTCTCCCCGCTTCCATGACTCAATGGTGAACGGGCCGGTCCCGATGGCAGTGTTGGCTAGATCCCCCACACCAGAGGGGTCAAACATGGCACCCACCGGGGTGCCGAGATCGAAAAGCCAAGCGTTGCTGGGTCTGCTCAGAACAACTGTCACCTCCGTGTCGCTCACGACATTGACGGCGTCCACGACGTCCATCTTCTTCTTGAGGCTGGAGACCCACGAAGATTTGACGCGTTCCAAGCTGAACTTGACGTCCTCAGCAGTGAACGCCTCGCCGTTCGAGAACTTGACATCCTTGCGCAGCTTAAAGGTGTAGCTCCTACGGTCATCGCTCAAGGTCCAGGACTCGGCCAGCGACGGTTGGATCTTGCCCTGCTGATCGATCTTCACGAGGCCCTCGTAGACGTTCGCCATCAGAGCCTGCGGGATTGCGGCGCCCGCCGTCTTGGTGAAATCCAAGTTGCTCGGCTCGCCCGTCAACGCAACCGTCAGCGAGGTCTTGGCGTCAGCCTTGTTAGTGGATCCTGCGCTTGAGCCGGCCGAACAGGCCGTCAGGGACATGGAGGCTGCTGCAAGGACGGCGGCGGCCGTTTTGAAACGCTTCGAGCTGCGCATATGGGCTCTCCTTCGGCGATGGGGGTATCTGCGGTGGAAGAAACGGTGTGACCTGCATAACATGAAACTAGATCGACCTTACTACCAGTTCACTGGTCTGACCAGTGAACTGGGTAAACGAGTTAATCACGTCAATTTGGGTCCGGGTGAGCCGTATGCTTTCCTCAAGCCAGCACCCGAGGTGGCCCTGCCGAAGGATTTCAAATGAACAACGTGACATTCACACCTGCCGTTGCGGTCCTGACATACGAACGCGTCGTGGAACAGATCGAGCACGCCATCGTCGCCGGGGATATACAGCCGGGCCAGCGACTGGCCAGTGAACGAGAGCTCATGGTGCAGTTCTCCGTCAGCCGCCCGACAATCCGGGAGGCCCTGCGTGTCCTTCAGGCCCAGGGACTGATCGCCTCCAAGCATGGCGGGCGAGGCGGACCCGAGGTTCTGGCTCCCTCCCCCGAAACCCTGACCCGGTCTTTCACCACGATGGCGCGCGTCGCGTCGCATTCACTCTCGGAGCTGGTCCAGTTCCGCATCGTGCTGGAAAGCTCGGCCTGCCAGCTCGCCGCCGCCCTGCACACACCCGAGCAGCTCAGTGCGATGCGCGAGGCGATCGGGCGGATGGAAGCGGAGGTCACCAACGGCTCGGACAGCTTCAACCGCGCCGATCTGGACTTCCACGCGAGCATCTGGGCGGCAAGCCACAACGACCTTCTGCAGATCTGCGGCCAAGCCGTTTCCGGCTCCATCCTTAACCTCATGGACGACCGGATGGGCCGCGCCTCGAACAAGAGCCGGGCCATGCAAGAATCCCTGGAGCGAGACCGTGCCATCTTTGCCGCCATCGCGGAGGGCAATAGCGCCGCCGCCGGCGACTCCGCGCGCAATGCAATCGCCTCTTATTTCGAGCAGTACCTGAACGACGAGGGCACAAGGGGCCTACAGGCTCTCGGCGCCGTGATCGACCCCCAATAGGACGTTTGGTGGTTGCCTGGACTTTGAATTGACGCAGCCAAGACGTCTCCGGATTTGGTCTGCATGACATAGAGGGCGGCCATGAGATTCAGATCATGACTCGTGACTCACCCAGCCCAAGGAGGCTGGGCCGGCGGTCCGCCCATGGCCGTAATTCCTCGACGGCAGCACCCACCGCGAAGACCGTCGCGTCATCGAACGGATGGCCCACAATCTGGACCCCCGTGGGGATGCCGCAGTCGGCCATGCCGCTTGGCACCGCGAGTACCGGGCAGCGGTTGGTGATGTTGAAGGGTGCCGTCATATGGCCCTGCCAGTAGTGGTCAAGCCGCACACCGTCCGCGGCCTCGATCCCGTCAAGGTACATTCCGTCGGCATCGAGGGCAGCGACGGCGGACGCCGGGCAGATCAGGGCGTCGAAGCCGTCCATCGCCGCGGCAAGCTCGGCCTGGATGCGGGTTTCCGCCCGGATCCCGTCGATGAAGCGGTTCTCCCCGGCCGCTTTGCGCGCGTCGGTCATGAATCGCCGGGTGTAGTCGGCAAGAAGCTCGGGTGCTTCAGCGGTCTCGTCTTCCATGGCCGGGCCCAGAAGATAGCCGAAATGGATAAACATCGTCCGGCTGATCTCCTCCGTGGTCCAGGGCAGGCCGATCTCCTCCACCACGGCACCCGCTGAGCGCAGGGCAGACGCCACGGCGCGCGTGTTGGCCTCCACGTCCGCGGCCACCGGGTAGTTCCCCAGCCGGACGCACAACGCGATCCGCAGGCCGGCCACCGCGGCGGCTCCAGCGGCCGGCGCGGAAAACGCCAGTCCGCCGTCGAGCGACGCGTGGTCCCCGGGATGCCGGCCGGCCATGACGTTTGCCAGGAGGGCCGTGTCTGCTACGGTCCGTGCCATCGGGCCGTCACCGCGGTAATGGTCCGCGGAGAGCGGCGCCAGGCCGGGAATCCGTCCGTAGGGCGCCTTGTAGCCGACAGTCCCGGTGAATGACGCCGGGAGCCGCGTTGAGCCGGCGATGTCGGAGGCCGTGGCGAGCGGCGCGAGTCCGGCGGCCAGCGCCGCCCCCGAGCCGCCCGAGGAGCCGCCCGGGGAGTACTGCGGATTCCAGGGGTTGCGGGTGACACCCCACAAGGGGCTATGCGTGACCGTGGCGCAGCTGTATTCCGGTGTTGTGGTGCGGGCATGAATGATTCCGCCTGCACGCCGGATCCGTTCGATGACGGGGTGGTCCGCCGTGGCACGATCCGCCTTCCGGGCGACCAGCCCCTGCGAGAGTGTGCGCCCCTTGAGCCCGTGCTTCTCCTTGGCCGCTACCGGCAATCCGAGCAGTGGCGTCAGGTCGCGGCCGCGGGCGTAGCTGGCGGCCGCCTGCCGGGCGACAGGGAGTGCTTCCTCGAACAGGGTTTCCGTCAGGGCATTGATGCCCCCGTTGACGGCTTCCGTCCTCGCGGCCACTGCTTCCAGCAGTTCGACGGGTGAGAGCTCCCTAGTCCGGAAAAGCCGCAGTGCCGTCGTGGCGTCGAGGTAGTGCAGTTCCGTCATGCCAGGACCGCAGCCGGCAGGGCGGCGGATTCGGCGAGGGCCCCGCCGATGAGCTGGCGGGCGACTCCGGTGAGCATGTCCACTCCGGTCACCATGTCGGCGTCGGTGGTGAATTCGCGCTCACAGTGGGATACGCCGTCCACACTGGGGATGAACAGCATGACGGACGGCGCCACGGTGTTTATGGCAACAGAATCGTGGCCCGCCATGGTCTGGATGCGCCGCGAGGAGAGGCCCAGGTCGGCGGCCACTTTGTCCGCGAGTTCCAACCCGGCCTCGGGAAAGCGGCGGATGGGGCGGATGTCAAAGTCCGTGACATTGACCTTGATGTCGTGCGCGCGGGCCAGCGCGTCGATGTCCGCAAGGAGCTTGGCGCGGGCTGCCTGGACGATGTCCGGATCGCCCGAGCGAAGGTCGGCTACGAGATGCACTCTGCGCGCCACGACGATGGGTGAGTTCGGTTCAAGGGTTAGCTGGCCCACGGACGAGACGAGGGCCTCGTCTGCGAAATCCTGGGTGACATCGTGGACCATGAGGATGATCTTGGACGCCGCCACCAGGGCGTCATGCCGGTCGGCCATGGCAGTGGCTCCGGTGTGCGACTGTTCGCCCAGCACTTCAATGTCCAGCTTCTGGGTGTACCAACTGCTGTCGACTAGGCCGATCGTGATCCCCTCCCGCTCCAGGATCCGGCCCTGCTCGATGTGGATTTCGGCGTAGCTGGCGACATCAGGTCCCTCGGATGTGCCGAGGTACCCGATGCCTTCCAGCGCGTCGCGGACGGTGATGCCCTGCAGGTCGGCGACGTCCAGCATCCGCTCCCGCGGCAGCAATCCGGCGAAGACCGAGCTTCCCATGATGCTCGGGGCGAAACGGCCGCCCTCCTCGTTGAACCAGTTCACCACCGCCAGGTTGAACCGAGGTGCCGCGCCGCCCTCGGCGACCTCGGCCTCGAGCCGCCGGGCCGCGTGCATCGCGGCGATGACACCATATGCTCCGTCGAATCGCCCGCCGAGCGGCTGGCTGTCCAGATGCGAGCCGATGAGCACATACGGCGCCCCCGGTGTCCACTCCAGCAGCCCGAACATGTTGCCGATTCCGTCCACCCGAAGTTCCCATCCGGCGTCGTGCACCCACGTGGAGAACCAGTTTCGCGTCTGCGCGTCCTCCGCCGTGGCGGCCTGGCGGTCAACACCGCTCTGGGAGGTGGCGCCGATGGTCGCGACGTGGTGGAAGTCTTGAAGGAAAGCTGCTGAGTTCATGGGAAGTCCTTTGTGTGATGCGGTGGCGGGGAACAGGCGGCGGCTTAGCCCATGCGCCCGCGGGTCTCGGGAACCTTGGTGAACAGCACCAGGAGGAGCACGACGAGGGCGGCGGCCGCCATGTAGAAGCCGGGGGCGTGGGGCACGCCGGTGCCCCCGACGAGGGCCGTGCCGATGAACGGTGCGGTGCCGCCGAAGAGTGCATAGGCGCCGTTGTAGCTGATGGCGGCGGAGGTGAAACGCGTCCGGGTCGTGAAGATCTCGACGAAGAAGGTGTAGCAACCGCCGCCGTAGATGCAGAGCGCGACTACGAAGAGCGCCTGACCCAGCAGAGCGAGGGGCAGGCTGCCGCTCGTGACAAGCATGAAGCTCGGAACCGAGCACAGGGCCAACGCGGCGGAACCTGCAATGAGCATCGGTTTACGGCCGAATCGGTCGCTGAGCCGGCCGCCGATGGGAAGCAAAACGGCGTAGAGGGCCAGTGCTGCGGCATTGGCCATCAGCGATTGCTCTCGGCTCAGGTGACCGGTGGTCTGGACGTAGGACACGAAGTAGGCCGAGAGGAAGTAGAAGCCCATCGCGGTGAGACCCATAACGAACATGACCTGCACCATGCGGAGCCTGTTTTCGCGGAAAGACTCCCGGACCGGGCTGAATTCCTTGGTCTGTGCGGCCTTGGCCTCGTTGAACGCGTCGCTTTCCACGGTGCGGCTGCGAATCCACACGCCGAAGAGGGCCAGTGGCAATGCCAGCAGGAACGGCACGCGCCATCCCCACGCCATGAATTCTTCGTTCGGCATGGACTGGCTGAGGATGAGGATCATCGAACCGGCTACGACGGAGGGCAGCGCCGTGGCGGCGATGGTGATGTTGAGCCAGAACCCGCGGCTCTTGACGGGGGCGTGCTCGAAGACAAAGGACGGCGCCCCCACGGATTCGCCGCCGGCGGAGAAGCCCTGGATGAGGCGGCAGAGGACCAGCAGGACAGGTGCCCAGGCGCCGATCTGGCCGTAGGTCGGGAGGAGCCCCATCAGTGCGGTTGCCCCGCCGATGGCGATGAGTGTGATGGTCAGGACACGGCGGCGGCCGATCCTGTCGCCGAGGGCGCCGAAAAACAAACCGCCGATGGGGCGGACAACGAACGCTACGCCGAACGTCGCGAAGGTGGCCAGCAGCGCCGTGACGGGATTGCTGCCCGGAAAGAACAGCTGCGAGAAGATGACGGCGGTAAGGCCGTAGAGAGTGAAGTCGTAAAACTCGATGAACTGGCCGATGCTGCCACCCGCCAGAACCCGCTTCTGCATCTTGCTGATGCGTGGGGTTGCGGGGGCGGAGGCCTGGTCCTGGGCAGTTGTCGTCAGCGCGGCTCCGGGGAGCGGTGGCTGGTCCTTGATGTCGTTGATCGTCATGACAGCCACGCTAGAGGCGCCATGTTTCCGAAGCCCTGTGGCGCGTTACGGCCCAGGGAAATGAATTCAGCCGTTGTTACCGCGGTGTTGCCGCCCTGGCCGTGTCTGGATACGTTGCGGACACATGGGGCGTGAATCGGAACCATTGAATCTCCTTTGATCAGCGTGGCGTTCAAGCTCAAGGATTCGGCCTAGGCCGTCGCTGCGGGGATTTTCTCGCTGGAGGGACTCCGGCATCACCGCACTGCAGCAACTGTGTGTGATCCGCCTCACATCTGTCCAATTGATAGTTTTTGGCGAATCAATCGATTTTGTCGATGCGTAATTTTGGGGTTTGCGGCCCCAGTGCTGCCCTCATTGCCCGGCTAGTGCCGAGCGGCGCCATAAAGACGGATGCACGTCTGTTCAAAGGCGAGCGCCCTGCGGGTCGGGGTGACTCCCTCCGGCCGGACCAGCATCACTTCGATCGGGGGGAAATCGTCGGTCAGGGTGAGCGCCACAACCCGTCCCCCGGAATACGTCAGGTCGCTGTGGAGTCGCTGGTTGAGCATCGCGTACCCGTGGCCCTTCGCCACAAATGACCGGACCGTTTCATAACCGGCGAATCGGTGCCGCACATTGGGTGTCACTCCGGCGATGGCGTAGAGCTGCTCGTAGTATTCGCGGCTGTGCGGCAGGTCCAGCACCACCGATGGTTCGCCGTCGAGATCCTTCAGCGCGATGCTCCGCTCGGGGCTGGACGCTGCGGGATGCTCGGCGTGGACCAGCACGTGGGGCGGCACCCGCTCCAGCACGGTGCTGGTGAACCCTCGGCCCAGACCGAGGCCGTACATCAGGGCCACATCGCACTGCCCTTCCAGCAGGGCGGTCTGCAGGCTCGCCAGGTCAGCTTCGAGGAACGAGACCTCGACTCCCGGATGTTGGCGTTCGAAGGTCTGAAGAATTGCCGGGAGCCTGAACGGTGCCAGCGGCGAAAAGACGCCGACTTTGAGCTCGCCGACGAGGCTCGTCGCAAGCCCCCGGGCCGACTCGTACAGGGAATCGGCATGTTCCAGCAGCACCTTGATGTCCTGGGCCAACTGCCGGCCTGACGGCGTCAGCCGCAGGCCACGCGCCCGCAGGCGAACAAACAACTGCGTGGCCAGGCTGGCTTCAAGCTGGGCCATCGCGGTGGAGAGGGTGGACTGGGTAACGAGCAGCCGTTCGGCCGCAGCCGTCATATTTTCGAGCTCTGCCACCACCGCGAAATACCGAAGCTGGGTCAGGGTAAAGGGCTTCGCCATTCGTCAATGATCGCATTCTGGCTGGATCGGGATGGTCACAGGGTTCGCAGCCGGTACAGGAGGAGTGCGACATGCAACGAGGTCCTCGATTCGGCGTCGTCGAGGTCGACGGCGAGAAGCTCCTCAAGCCGGCCCAGTCGGGCGTAGAGAGTCGGCCGGCTGAGGTAGCCGTTGCGGGCGAGGGCGGCCTTATTGCCACCGGACTCGAGGTACTGCCCGAGCAGCTCAAGGTAGCCTTCCGCGCCCCGGGCTTCGGCGTGCAGCACACCGGCCAGCTCGGACTCGACGAACTGCTGCACGCGGGGGTCTTTGCGCAGCAGGGCCAGCAGCCCCCGCAGTCGAACGTCGGTCGCCCGGTAGAACGGTTTGCGGTCCCCCGGCAGGGTCGCTGCCGTTTCGGCAACATGGGAGGCCTCGTCAATACCCGCTGCCGCCTCCAGCAGGGAACCGCGAAGGCGGCCGACGCCGATGCTCCACTCCACCTCAGCGTGGCCGGGGGGCCGGCTGCCAGCCAGGGAAGGGCCGGACGGGGGAATGTCCCCGGCAAGGGCGCCAGCGAGGCGCTGGAGCATCGGATCTTCGAGTTGCTTCGCCGGGATTGCCAGGATCATGCCGACCGAGCCTGAACGGATACTCGCTGTCAGCGCGGTGCCCGAGACGGACTTGAGGGCACGGGCGAGCTGCTCGAGCAGTGCGCGCTCCTCCTGCTGACCGGCGAGCGGATCTCCCCCGGGCGCCTGGTGGTCGGGTGAGGCACCGGAGCTTTCTCCGCCGCTCCTGAACACAACCGGCACATAGTATGGCGAGCGTCTGAGGCCAAGCGCGGCGGCACGCGCCTGCGCTTCGCCCTCGCTCAGCCCGCGGGGCTGCCGCAGGGCATTGAGGAGCCCGGCCTGCGCCTGGTGGCTAAGCTCGCGCCGGTCCCGCTCAGCCAGCCGGTTGATGGCAAGAGTCTGCGCCGCGCGTTCCAGCACCATGGCCGCCGCCTCGTCGTCCTCGAGCGGCACGGGAACCACGAGCCGCCCCCAGAGTTGCCGGCGCACGCCCACCGGCGTCTGCAACCACGCCTCGGGCCCGCTCCGCGTTGTCTCGGACGCGGACGGCGTGGTCCGCGACCTCCGTTCCCAGTCCTCGAGGAGCTCGGTGGTCTGGAGCTTGCGGGCTGAATATGCGAGGACAAGATGCGAGAGGTCCTCCAGAACCACGGGAGCACCGATCATGGCGGCCGCCCGTTCCACGACTTGCTCCGTCCCCGCGCTTTCCAGGCTCAGCACGGTAAAGGCTTCGTGGACGTCCCGCGCCCGTTCGACGCGCTCCAACTGCTCGGCCACGATCATCCGGTGCACGATCTCCGTAATCTGCACGAAGCGCACGCGCCGTTCGACGACGATCACGGGCAGCGCCGTGCCAAGCGCGGCCGCGCGCAGGGCGGCCATGCTGCCCATTCGGTTTCCGATGATTTCCACGATCAGGCCGGAGGCTCCCGCCTCCTCCAGGGAACGGACAAACGATGCCGTGAGACCTGGCGCATTCTCCAGCTCAAGACCCGTGGTGAGCACCAACTCGCCGCCGGACAGCAGCCCGGAAATGTCGAGCACTTCGCTGACATGGACCCAGCGGACAGGGTGATCCAGGGCTCCTTCGCCGCCGAGGATCTGCGGACCTGCGTCGCGCAGCACGGGAAGGCCAAGGATTGAGCGGACGGTGGGCAACATTTACAAAGTGTAAAGCACGCCACAATTCTCTTTACACACCGGCTCTTATGGTGTGACTCCGTGCCGGACACACTGGACGAAAGACACCGCCCGTCCCTCTCACTAGGAGAATTACTTGAACGTCATTGAGCACTGGATTAACGGCAGCTACGTTCCGGCCGGCAGCCGGTCTGCCCCCGTGACGAACCCGGCGACGGGTAAGATCACCGGCCAGGTTTCCCTGGCCAGCCACGAAGAGAGCCGCGCCGCCGTCGCGGCGGCCAAGGCCGCGTTCCCCGCCTGGCGGGACACCTCCATTGCCCGCCGCACACAAATCCTCTTCTCCTTCCGCGAACTGCTCAATGCCCGCAAGGGCGAGCTGGCCGCCATCATCACGTCCGAGCATGGCAAGGTCCTCGATGACGCCCTCGGCGAAGTGACCCGGGGGCAGGAGGTCGTGGAGTTCGCCTGCGGCATCCCGCACCTGCTCAAGGGCAGCTACACGGAGAACGCGTCCACCAATGTGGATGTCCACTCCATCCGGCAGGCACTCGGACCGGTCGCAATCATCAGCCCGTTCAACTTTCCGGCCATGGTGCCCATGTGGTTCTTTCCACTCGCCATCGCCGCCGGGAACACCGTTGTCATCAAGCCCAGCGAAAAGGACCCCACGGCCATCAACTGGATGGCCGAACTCTGGAAGGAAGCCGGCCTGCCGGACGGCGTCTTCAACGTCCTGCACGGCGACAAAGTGGCTGTCGACGCCCTGCTCAGCGACCCCGACATCAAGGCCGTCTCCTTTGTCGGATCCACGCCGATCGCCAAATACGTCTACCAGACCGCGACCGCGAACGGGAAGCGTGTGCAGGCCCTCGGCGGCGCCAAAAACCACATGATTGTCCTGCCCGACGCCGACCTCGACCTCGCCGCCGACGCGGCTGTGAACGCGGGGTTCGGTTCGGCCGGAGAGCGGTGCATGGCCATCTCGGCGCTCCTCGCCGTAGGCGGCATAGCCGATGAGCTCGTGGCGAAAATTGCTGAGCGTACACGGTCGCTCCGCACCGGCGACGGCCTTCGAGGCTGCGACATGGGCCCGCTCGTCACGGCGGTCCACCGCGACAAGGTCGCAGGCTACGTCGACGCCGGGGAGGCCTCCGGTGCCACGCTGGTAGTTGACGGACGCAACGTGGCCCCCGACGCGGAAGGTGACGGCTTCTTCGTCGGCCCCACCCTCTTTGACAACGTCACGCCGGACATGTCCATCTACCAGGACGAAATCTTCGGCCCCGTCCTGGCCGTGGTCCGGGTTGACGGCTACGAACAGGCCCTGGAGCTGATCAACACCAACCCCTACGGCAACGGCACCGCTATTTTCACCAACGACGGCGGCGCGGCCCGCCGCTTCGAGAACGAGGTGGAAGTGGGCATGGTCGGCATCAACGTCCCTGTGCCGGTCCCCATGGCCTACTACTCCTTCGGCGGCTGGAAGAACTCGCTGTTCGGCGATACCCACGCCCACGGCACGGAGGGCGTCGGGTTCTTCACCCGGGGCAAGGCTGTGACCTCCCGCTGGCTGGATCCCAGCCACGGCGGCATCAACCTCGGCTTCCCGCAGAACGCCTGACCGGCGCCACAACAGAAAGGCACTTGACATGACTTCCACTCTTGACAGCGGCGTCCTGCCGCTGCAGCACGGCCCCGAAGGCGCCCGTCGGGCGTACGAACTGGACCGCAAACACGTCTTCCACTCCTGGTCCGCCCAGGACCTCCTGGACCCCATGGTCATCACCGCGGCCCAGGGATCCCATGTATGGGACGGTGAGGGCAACAAGTATCTGGATTTCTCCTCCCAGCTGGTCAACACAAACATCGGCCACCAGCACCCCGCCGTCGTATCCGCGATCGCCGCCCAGGCCGCGAAACTGTGCACCATCGCCCCGAGCTACGTCAATGACGCCCGGTCGGAGGCAGCCCGGCTGATCGCGGAGCGGACCCCCGGCGAGCTGGACAAGATCTTCTTCACCAACGGCGGCGCGGATGCCAACGAGCACGCCGTCCGCATGGCCCGGCTCCACACCGGCCGGCACAAGGTCCTCTCGGCCTACCGCTCCTACCATGGCAGCACCCAGCTCGCCGTGAACCTCACAGGGGATCCGCGCCGCTGGGCCAGTGACCACGCCAGCACCGGGACCATCCACTTCTTCCCGCCCTACCTGTACCGCACCGCGTTCCATTCCACGACGCAGGAAGAGGAAAGCCAGCGCGCCCTGGAACATTTGGAGCAACTGGTCAGTTTTGAAGGTCCGTCCACCATCGCGGCGCTGATCCTCGAATCGATTCCGGGGACCGCCGGGATCTACCTGCCCCCGCCCGGCTACCTTCAGGGCGTGCGGGATCTCTGCACCAGACACGGCATCATCCTGATCGCCGACGAGGTCATGTCGGGCTTCGGACGGACCGGCAAGTGGTTCGCCATCGAGCACTTCGACGTCGTCCCGGACCTGCTCACGTTTGCCAAAGGCGTGAATTCCGGCTATGTCCCGCTGGGCGGCGTAGCCATCAGCCCCGAAATCGCGGCCACTTTCGGACAGCGTGTCTACCCCGGGGGCCTGACCTACTCCGGCCATCCGCTGGCAACAGCGGCCGCTGTGGCCACCATCAACGCCATGGAGGACGAACAGATCGTGCAACATGCAGCGACTCTCAGTGAGACCGTCATCGGGCCGGCCCTGTCCGACTTCGTGGAAAACCACGCGTCCGTGGGCGAGGTGCGCGGAACAGGGGTCTTCTGGGCCATCGAGCTGGTCAAGAACCGTGAAACGCGCGAGCCAATGGCCCCCTACGGTAGTTCCAGCCCGGAAATGAATCAGCTTGTCGCCGCGTGCAAGTCCCGCGGCTTGCTCCCGTTCGCGAATTTCAACCGTATCCATGTGGTTCCTCCGTGCAATATCAGCACAACCGACGCCCAAACTGGCTTGGCCATCCTGGATGAAGTTCTTGAGATCGCAGACGGCCTAATCAGCTGAGCATATTGACAGGCGGTGACTTGCTGTCCCGTTTTGGGACAGCAAGTCATGTGGGCGCGCAAGCCGGGAACCAAACATCGGCGGCGCGGGCAACACGAGCGTCGGGCACCTCCTAGGCGCAGCTTGCTAGCCTGAGGGGGTGAAGTACGAATCGCTGTGGATCGGAATGCTGGTTGGCGCGGCCCTCGGCTTCGCCATCGGCGTGGCCACCGCCGACAAGCCGTTCACGGGCCTGCTAATCGGCATTGCCGTCGGGGCGCTGGTGGGCCTGGCGGCCCGCAAGGACCCCAAGAAGGGGTAGCCCTGGTCCAGCCCCGCCCGCACCGGAAAGAACCCACCATGACGTATTCCGTGAACTGCTCCATCCTGCTGACCGAACTGCCCCTCCTCGAGCGGCCTGCCGCGGCGAAGGCCGCCGGCTTTGACGCCGTCGAGTTCTGGTGGCCGTTCGCAACCTCCGTCCCCGGCGATGCCGAGCTCGCCCGCTTCGAGCGGGCTATCACCGACGCGGGCGTCCAGCTGGCCGGCCTGAACTTCAACGCCGGCGACATGCCGGCCGGGGACCGGGGCCTGGTGTCCTGGCAGGGCCGTACTTCCGAGTTCAGGGACAACATCGACGTGGTGGCTGGCATCGGTGGACGGCTCGGCTGCACCTCCTTCAACGCCCTCTACGGGAACCGGCAGGACGGGATCACCCCCGAGGCCCAGGACGAGCTGGCAGTCGCCAACCTCACGGCTGCGGCCGCTGCCGTGGCCCGGATCGGCGGCACCGTGCTGCTCGAACCGGTCAGCGGCGCCCCGCGCTACCCGCTCCTCACGGCCGACGACGCCCTCCGGGTCATCTCCCGCGTGCAGGAGGAAACCGGCGCGGAGAACATCAAGCTCCTCGCCGATTTCTACCACCTCTCGGTCAACGGTGACGACGTCGCCGCCGTCATCGAACGGCACGCCAAAGACTTCGGCCACATCCAGATCGCCGACAGCCCCGGCCGCGGGGCCCCCGGAACCGGCGGGCTGCCCCTCGGCGATTGGATCGCCCGCAGCCGCCAACTCGGCTACGAGGGCTACATCAGCCTCGAATACAAGGAACCGTTGGCAACCGCCTTCGACTGGGAGCGCCTGAATGTCTGAAGAAACCTTCGACCTCGTCATCCGGGGGCAGCGCGTCCTGACGACGGCGGGCATCGCGCCGCGCGAGGTGGGGGTGCGCGGCGGCAGGATCGTGGCGATCGAGCCGCTCGGCAACGGGCTGTCCGGCGCCGAGGTCATCGACCTCGCGGACGACGAAATCCTCCTTCCCGGGCTGGTGGACACGCACGTCCACGTCAACGAACCCGGCCGCACCGAGTGGGAGGGCTTTGCCTCGGCAACCCGGGCCGCGGCGGCCGGCGGTGTGACCACCATCATCGACATGCCGCTCAACAGCATCCCGCCCACCACCACGGTGGACGCCCTCAAGCTCAAGCGCGAGGTCGCCGGGGACCAGGCGTTCGTGGACGTCGGGTTCTGGGGCGGTGCCGTCCCCGGCAACAAGGCGGACCTCCGCCCTCTGCACGACGAGGGTGTCTTCGGCTTCAAGTGTTTCCTGCTGCACTCCGGAGTGGACGAGTTCCCGCACCTGGACGCCGAGGAGCTGGAGGAGGACCTGGCCGAGCTGAAGTCCTTCGATTCGCTGATGATCGTCCATGCCGAGGACTCCCGCGCGATCGACCGTGCCCCGCACCCGGGCGGTGACCAGTACGCGACGTTCCTCGCGTCCCGGCCCCGCGGCGCGGAGAACAAGGCCATCGCCGAGGTGATCGAACGGGCCCGCTGGACCGGCGCCCGCGCCCATATCCTGCATCTGTCCTCCTCCGATGCCCTCCCGATGATCGCCAGCGCCAAGCGCGACGGCGTCCACCTCACGGTGGAGACCTGCCCGCACTACCTCACCCTGATGGCCGAGGAAATCCCTGACGGGGCCACCGCGTACAAGTGCTGCCCGCCGATCCGCGAGGCCTCGAACCGGGAGCTGCTCTGGAAGGGCCTGCAGGACGGCACCATCGACTGCATCGTCTCGGACCACTCCCCGTCCACCCTGGACCTCAAGGACCTGGAAAACGGCGACTTCGCCGTGGCCTGGGGCGGGGTGTCCTCGCTGCAGCTGGGCCTGTCCCTGATCTGGACCGAGGCCCGGCACCGCGGCATTCCGCTGGAACAGGTGGTGTCCTGGATGGCCCGGAAGCCGGCCGAACTGGCGAGGCTGAACACCAAGGGCCAGCTCGCCCCGGGCTACGACGCGGACTTCTGCATCTTCGCGCCCGAGGAGGCCTTCGTGGTGGACGTCTCCAAGCTGAAGCACAAGAACCCCATCACCCCGTACGACGGCAAGGCACTCTCCGGCGTCGTCCGCCGAACCTTCCTGCGCGGACACGAAATCGACGGACGTACGCCCGGCGGAAGGCTGCTCCGCAGCGGCGTTAGCTGACGGCTCCATCTGACGGCTCCCCGGAATACCGGGTCTGGTCCGGTGGTTGTGCCACGGAACAACGCATTTTCAGTCCACAGACCCCGAAGGATCCCCATGAGCCCCAACCCGACCATCAAGCTCCAGCCCGGAACCCCCGCCCCGGAATTCACGCTTCCGGACGCCGCGGGGCAGAAGGTCTCGCTGGCCGACTACCGCGGCAAGAACGTCATTGTGTACTTCTACCCGCAGGCCGCCACCCCGGGCTGCACCACCGAGGCCTGCGATTTCCGCGACAACCTGGCCTCCCTGCAGGGTTCCGGCTACGAGGTGCTGGGCATCTCCCCCGACGCCCCCGAGTCGCTGGCGCACTTCACCGGCGACTTCGCGCTGACTTTCCCGCTGCTCGCCGATGAAGACCACGCCGTGGCGCTGGCCTACGGCGCCTGGGGCGAGAAGCTGGTCAACGGCGAAGTCACCGAAGGCATCGTCCGCTCCACGGTGGTCCTGGACCCCGAGGGCAAGGTGAAACTGGCGCGGTACCAGGTCAAGGCGCAGGGCCACGTCGCCGCGCTGAAGGAAGAACTGGGCGTCTAGGCCAGCGGCGTTAAGCCCGCGTCCCTGCCACGATGGTGGCCGTTGAACGGAGCCTGATGGCGCCGTCGTGTTCGTAGCGGCCCAGCAGCGCGAAGACGTCGGAGCGGATCAGCTCGCGGGATTCCCGGTCCGCCCTCGCCAGCCCCACCCCCACGGTGGTCGCAATCTCGGTCATGAACTCCCAGTAGAGATCCGGCGACGCCTGGACCAGGTCCGTGCTGACTTTCCGCTCGCTGACATCGACCAGTCCCGCCTCGGTGAAGACCCGGGCCATAAACCCCGGCGCAGCGCAGCGGTACAGCCCGGGTGCGCCGGTCGACGGCACCGGCAGTTCGGTATGGCGGGCGATGGTGCCGAGGATCAGTGTGGCCCACGGGTTCTCGGCGGCCCGGCCCCAGACGGCGGAACTGATCCGCGCACCCGGCTTGGCGACACGCACCATCTCATCCACCGCGGCGGACACTCCGGGGAAGAACATCAGCCCGAAGCGGCAGAGGACGGCGTCGAAGCTGCTGTCGCCGAAGGGCAGGGCGGCCGCGTCGCCGACGGCGGTGCGCACGTTCGCCAGCCCGCGGGCGGCCGCCTTTTCCGATGCAACCCGCAGCATCCCCTCGGAGAGGTCCAGTAGGACGACGCTGCCCCGCCGTGCGAGTGCTGCCGCCGTGAGGCCCGGTTCGCCCGTGCCGGATGCAACGTCGAGGACGGCGGAGTCCGGGCGGAGCCGTGCCTCCTGGATGACGGCGTCGCCGAAGGGGGCATGCCAGCCAAGCACTTCGGCATCCCATTTTCGCCAGCCTGCGGAGAATTCATCCCAGGTGCTGCGTTGCTGGTCCCTGATCCGCTCCGCTGAGGCTGACATGGCGCTCCTCTTGGCTGTTCCGTGCCCTCCCCCAACCCCTAGTGTGCTCCCGCCGCCCCGGCGGTAGCAATGGCTGCCGGGGCAGTAGGCTTAACGGCATGTCTACCCCCGAAAACTCCGGCACCGCAGGCGAGCAGCACGTCCCCGAACGGCGCCAGGTCACCGTGCGCCGGGCGCCGAAGTACGTGCCGTTCCTGGTCCTGGGCGGGCTCCTGGGCTTTGCCGTCGCCGCGTTCCTCGCCTACGGCCTCCCGGGCGATGAAAGCTACGACGCCGGTTCCGTGTTCGGTTTCTTTATGATCCTGTGCGGCGCGGGCGGCGTCATCCTGGGCGGCCTCGCAGCGCTCATCCTGGACCGCCTGAGCGTCCGCCGGGCCAGGCGCGCCGTCGTCGAATCCGTTCCGGATTCGGTGCCCGATCCTGAGGATCAGCCGGGGGCCTGAGCGGGCCGCAGGTCATAAACCGGCCGCCGGGAAAGTCCTAGCGCACAACGTGAGATAATCGACCAGTGGCACGCGGCGATGGAAAACTTTCTCATGATCTTCTCTCTGGCGAAAAAGGCCCGCAGGACGCATGTGGCGTCTTCGGGGTCTGGGCTCCCGGTGAAGAGGTTGCAAAACTCACCTATTACGGGCTGTATGCACTGCAGCACCGCGGTCAGGAGTCGGCTGGTATAGCCACCAGCGACGGCAAGCGGATCAACGTCTACAAGGACATGGGACTCGTCTCCCAGGTCTTCGACGAGACCACGCTCAACACCCTGACCGGGCACCTGGCCGTCGGCCACTGCCGCTATTCCACTACCGGCGCGAGCCACTGGGCCAACGCGCAGCCCACCCTGGGCGCGACCGCGACCGGCACCGTGGCCCTGGCCCACAACGGCAACCTGACCAACACCGCCGAGCTCAAAGCCATGATCGTGGACCGCAACGGCGGCCAGCTCACCGGCGAAATGAAGCAGGGCAACACCTCGGACACCGCCCTCGTCACCGCCCTGCTGGAGGGCGAAGAGGGCAAGTCCCTCGAACAGACCGCCATGGAACTGCTGCCCAAAATCAAGGGCGGCTTCTGCTTTGTCTTCATGGATGAAGGCACCCTCTACGCGGCCCGCGACACGTATGGAATCCGTCCGCTGTGCCTGGGCAGGCTGGAGCGCGGCTGGGTGGTCGCCTCCGAGCAGTCCGCCCTCGCCACCGTCGGCGCCAGCTTCATCCGCGAAATCGAGCCCGGCGAGTTCATCGCGATCGACGAGGACGGCGTCCGCTCCCAGCGCTTCGCCGAAGCGACGCCGGCCGGCTGCGTCTTCGAATACGTCTACCTCGCCCGTCCGGACGCCTCCATTGCGGGCCGCTCCGTGTACGAGTCCCGCGTGGAAATGGGCCGCCAGCTGGCCCGCGAAAACACCCAGGAAGCGGACATCGTCATCCCGGTGCCGGAGTCCGGCACCCCCGCGGCCGTGGGCTACGCCGAGGAATCCGGCATCCCCTTCGCACACGGCTTCGTCAAGAACGCCTACGTGGGCCGGACGTTCATCCAGCCCTCCCAGACCCTCCGCCAGCTCGGCATCCGGCTCAAGCTCAACGCCCTTGAGTCCGTGATCCGCGGCAAGCGCGTGGTGGTGGTGGATGACTCGATCGTCCGCGGCAACACCCAGCGCGCGATCGTCCGGATGCTCCGCGAAGCCGGCGCCAAGTCCGTGCATATCAAGATTTCCTCCCCGCCAGTCAAGTGGCCGTGCTTCTACGGGATCGACTTCGCCTCCCGCGCAGAGCTGATCGCGAACGGCGCCACTGTCGAGGAGATCACCCAGGCCATCGGCGCCGATTCGCTGGCCTACATCTCCGAGGACGGCATGATCGGCGCCACCCAGCAGCCGCGCGAACGGCTGTGCACCGCCTGCTTCACCGGCAAGTACCCGATCGAGCTCCCGGGAGCGGACAAGCTCGGCAAGAACCTGCTGGAACGCACGGATCTCGGCAGCCATCCCGCGGCCGGAGACGCCGCCCTTGGTGCCGCAGCGACGCAGACTGCCGCCGAGGCCGCCGCGGACATCAGCGCCGACGACGATCCGGCCGAAAAAGTCGGCGCCACCGGCTGCGATCCGGGCCCGGACGCCGAATTCGAAGAACTGCTCACCGCTGACGATCGCATTGATCGTTCCATTGCTGCCGACAAGAAAGAGCCCGTATGACTCCCGCCTCCCCGGCCGCTGACATGAACGCCGCCCAGAACGCCGTCGGCATCACCTACGCCTCCGCCGGCGTCGACGTCGAAGCGGGCGACCGCGCCGTAGAACTCATGAAGGACGCCATCAAGGCGACCCACAACTCCTCGGTGGTTGGCGGCGTCGGCGGCTTCGCCGGCCTGTACGACGTCTCGAAGCTGCTCACCTACAAGCGCCCGCTGCTGGCGACCTCCACCGACGGCGTCGGCACCAAGGTCGCGATAGCGCAGGCCATGGACATCCACGACACCATCGGCTTCGACCTCGTCGGCATGGTGGTCGATGACATTGTGGTGGTCGGCGCCGAACCGCTGTACATGACCGACTACATCGCCTGCGGCAAGGTGGTCCCGGAACGCATCGCGGACATCGTGCGCGGCATCGCTGCCGCCTGCTCCGTTGCCGGCACCGCCTTGGTGGGTGGCGAAACCGCCGAGCACCCGGGGCTGCTGGGCGAGCACGAGTACGACGTCGCCGGTGCCGCCACCGGTGTTGTCGAAGCCGCCGACCTCCTGGGCCCGGACCGTGTCCGCGCCGGCGACGTCGTGATCGGCATGGCCTCCTCCGGGCTGCACTCCAACGGCTACTCCCTGGTCCGCCGCGTCATCAACCACGCCGGCTGGGCCCTGGACCGCCACGTCTCCGAGTTCAGCCGCACGCTGGGCGAGGAACTCCTCGAACCGACCCGCGTCTACGCGGCCGACTGCCTGGACCTGGCCCGCACCTTCCCGGTGAACTCCGCCCACGGCGTGCACGGCTTCAGCCACGTCACCGGCGGCGGCCTCGCCGCCAACCTGGCCCGGGTCCTGCCGCAGGGCCTGCTGGCCACCGTGGACCGCGCCACCTGGCAGCTCCCGGCGATTTTCCGGCTCGTGGCCGAGCTGGGCAACGTCCCGCTGGCCGACCTGGAGCGCACGCTGAACCTGGGCGTGGGCATGGTGGCGATCGTCTCCCCCGAAGCCGCTGACGCCGCCGTGAACCGCCTCAATGAACGCGGACTGCCGGCCTGGGTCATGGGCACTGTGGAGGAAAACTCCGACTCGGTGGTCAAGACCGGCCCGGATTACGTGCAGGGCGCCAAGGGTGTCGACGGCGGCGCCGTCCGGCTGGTCAACGCCTACGCCTAACCCTCATCGAGTGCTCCACAAGTGCCTTTTTGAAGCTTCAAAACGGCACTTGTGGAGCACTCGATCTGTGTTTAAGCCGGCCTAGACCTCCAGCACGCTGAACACACCGCCCTGCGGATCCTCGAGGGTGGCGATGGTGCCGGCTTCCTCGAGCTCGTCCGGTTCGATCAGGACCGTGCCGCCGGCAGCCACGGCCGCTGCGACGGCCTCCGCGACGCTGGACACCCCGAAGTACACCTGCCATCCCGGCTTGAGTGTGCCCTCGGCGTCCGCCGGGACCGCCGCGATCCCGGCCACCTCCGCGCCGTCCACCACGAGCGTGGTGTACCGGCCGCCGTCGTCCTGGGGGTATTCGGTCACGTCGTGCCCGAAGAGCTGCTGGAAGAATCCGACGGCGGACTGCGGTTCGGGCGTGAGCAGTTCGGCCCACGCCAGGGCTCCGGGCTCCCCGCTGCGGGCCGCGCCGAAGTGGCTTCCGGCCTGCCAGGCGCCGGTGGTCCCTCCCCCGGGCGGGGCGAAGAAGACCATCACGCCGGTACCGCCGACCGCCTCGGGACCGAACTCGAGGGTTCCGCCGGCGTGCACCAGGTCGGCTGCGAGCTCCCCGGCGTCGGAGGATGCGAAGTACACGTTCCATTGCCCGGGCGCGCCGGCGGCCTGCTGCTGCGGGTTCTGCGGCGCGATCACGGTGACCAGGTCCCCGCCCAGGAAGGCCTGTGCGTAGCTGCGACCGTCCGGGGTGGGCCGGTCCTCGTACCGCCAGCCGAAGACCGCGGCATAGAACGCCTTGGCCGCCGCGACATCACTGGTCTGAAGGTCCGTCCAGCAGACCTCGCCCTCGGTGAACTCCGTGCGAATGGCCATGGCAATCCTTCCGTAACTTTCCTGGTGCGGGCCGGGTGGAACCGGCAGTTTCAACCTAGCTTGAGGGCCCGGCCGGGACAACTGCGCGGCATGGGCTGGCGGACGGGCCGGCCACAGTATCCGGACAGCAGAAAACCCGCCGTCCACCCCCGTACTGGGAGCGGCCGGCGGGCCTGAAATCATGTGGTCGGCAATCCGCTAACGGAAGAGCATGCCGGAAAGAAGTGTCGACTAACCTATCCGACGGGAATCTACCTCGTCGTCATCCTCTTCCACATCGTCCGCGTACTTGTCCACATAGGCCGAATAATCCGGCTCAACAGGCTCATTCGAGAACCGACTCGGTGCACGAACCTCGGAGCTCTTGAGCTCACGCTGAAGCGCAGTGTAGTCAGTGTTCGGGGAATAGTACTTAATATCCCGAGCCTGCTTGGTAGCTTTTGCCTTTTGACGGCCGCGCCCCATGGCGTGACCCCCTTTTGTACTCGGACCGGAGGTGGTCACCATTGGCGTTAGTGAGGCCCCGGAATGTTTGGTCAATTTGTCGTACACCTAGATTACATGCTTTCAGCGGTAACTGCTCCCCGGGACGGCCGCCGTGGACAGTGTTGCCCGCTTCCCGACCCCGGACGGTCCCCCGGCGGCACGCGGGCCGCCCGGCATCTTAGATAGAGTTCCGTAGTGGGTTCCCGGAAACGGGCCCCTCCGCCGGGCGTCCAGCCCCGGCAAAGACGCACGGAAGTGGTGAATTCTCAGTGACCGAAGAGAACGAAAGGCCCGGCGACGCCGGCACGCCTGGTGTTCGCCCTGCCGGTGGGCCCGGCGACCGGTCAGCCCCAGCTGTCCCGCCTGCCGGACCGGCCGTTCCCCCGAAACCGTCGACGCCGCCAACGTCCGCGACGCCGGTTGTAGCGCCGCCCGCTGGTCCGCCTGTGGCGCCGCCGACGACGCCGGTTGCGCCGCCGCCCGTCCGCCCGTCAGTCCCGCCGGTCATCCGGTCCGACGCCGGGCGGCCCGGCTCACGCCGCCGCCGGGGTACCCAGGACGCCGCGGGGGCAGCCGGCGCCGCACTCGCGGGAGCCGGCAAAATAGCTGCGGAAAAAGCAACACAACTGGGCGGCTGGGTCCGCCGCCAGGCTCCGGCGCGGATCGGCGCCGCGGTGGCCGCCGTCGTCGTCCTGGGTCTGATGATCTGGTGGCTGAGCTCGCTGGGCGGCGGCGCCAAGCAGCCCGCGGCGGGCACCTCCCCCGCCACCTCTGCGACGTCGTCCGCGCCCGCCAGCCGGGGGCCGCTTCCGCTGGAAGGGGTGGGCCCGCTCGACTTCCGGCTCGGCGACTGCTTCAAGGATTTCGACCCGGAAGCGCCCACGTCCACGGTGGTCGACTGCACCACCGGCCACTCGGCCCAGCTGGTCGCAATCGAGCATTACGCCGACGGGGACTCCTACCCGGGCCGGGACCCGCTCAAGCAGAAGGCTCTGGACGCGTGCAAGGCTGCGCCCCTGACGGAGAAGCAGTCCGCCTATGTGCTGGGCTACAAGCTCGCGTACCCAAGCTCCACGAGCTGGGACAACGGCGACCGCCGCGTCGACTGCTATGTCACCGCGGACACCGGAAACGTCATCATGGAATCGCTGATTCCCTAGGAGTCTCCCGAGCGGTTCAGCCCCACAAGAACTGCCAGCCGGAACCAGGTCCGGCTGGCAGTTCGTGTTTAAGGCTTGTGCCTGCGGCGGCGGGACCTTACTCCTTGCGGCTTACGGAGAGTCCGCTGCCGGTGGAGGCGCCGCCGTCGGGCCGGTCAGACGCCTGGGCGCCGCCCATGGTGAGCTCCGTGAGGTCCGGGGCCGTATCGACCAGTACGGTGTCGCCGTCGGTGATCTCGCCGGCCAGGATGGCCTTGGCCAGCCGGTCGCCGATTTCGCGCTGCACGAGGCGGCGCAGCGGCCGGGCGCCGTAGGCCGGGTCGAAGCCGGTCACAGCGAGCCAGGCGCGGGCCCCTTCGGTCACTTCCAGGTTGAGTCGGCGGCCCTTGAGGCGTTCGCCCAGCTCCTTGACCTGCAGCTCCACGATTCGGGACAGCTCCTCGACGCTCAGCGGGTCGAACAGCACCACCTCGTCGAGCCGGTTCAGGAACTCGGGCTTGAAGGAGGCGTGCACGGTGGCCATCACGGCCTCCCGCTTGGCGTTCGCGTCCAGCGTCGGGTCGACCAGGAACTGGCTGCCCAGGTTGGAGGTCAGGACCAGGATCACGTTGCGGAAGTCCACGGTGCGGCCCTGGCCGTCGGTGAGGCGGCCGTCGTCGAGCACCTGCAGCAGGATGTCGAACACCTCGGGGTGGGCCTTTTCCACCTCGTCCAGCAGGAGCACGGAGTACGGACGGCGGCGGACAGCCTCGGTCAGCTGGCCGCCCTCCTCGTAGCCCACGTAGCCGGGAGGCGCCCCGACGAGGCGGGCCACGGAGTGCTTCTCCGAGTATTCGGACATGTCGATCCGCACCATGGCGCGTTCGTCGTCGAAGAGGAAGTCGGCCAGGGCCTTCGCCAGCTCGGTCTTGCCGACGCCGGTGGGGCCGAGGAACAGGAAAGAACCGGTGGGCCGGTTGGGGTCGCTGATCCCGGCCCGGGCGCGGCGGACGGCGTCGGACACCGCGGTGACCGCCTTGGACTGGCCGATCAGCCGCTCGCCCAGCACGTGCTCCATCTCGAGCAGTTTCTGGCTCTCGCCCTGCAGCATGCGTCCGGCGGGGATGCCGGTCCAGGCGGAAATCACCTCGGCGATGTCGTCGGCGGTGACCTCCTCGGCCACCATAAGGTCCTGTTTGGCCCCGCCGCCGGCCACGCGGGCCGACTCCGCTTCGGCGGCTTCATTGAGTTCCCGCTCCAGGGCGGGAAGTTCTCCGTACAGGATCCGGGAGGCGGCCTCGAGGTCGCCTTCGCGCTGGAATTTCTCGGCGGCGGAACGCAGTTCGTCGATCCTGGCCTTGAGGTCGCCGACGCGGTTCAGGCCGGCTTTCTCGGCCTCCCAGCGGGCGTTGAGCCCGGCCAGCTCCTCTTTTTTGTCGGCCATGTCTGCCCGGATGGCGGCAAGCCGCTCCACTGATGCGGGATCCGTCTCGTTGGCCAGGGCCAGTTCCTCCATGGTCAGGCGGTCCACGGAGCGGCGCAGCTGGTCGATCTCCTCCGGGGCGGAATCGATCTCCATGCGCAGCCGGGAGGCGGCCTCGTCCACGAGGTCGATCGCCTTGTCCGGGAGCTGCCGGCCGGAGATGTAGCGGTTGGAGAGCGTGGCCGCGGCGACGAGGGCGGAGTCGGCGATGGCCACCTTGTGGTGCGCCTCGTAGCGTTCCTTGAGTCCGCGCAGGATGCCGATGGTGTCCTCGACGCTCGGCTCCCCGACGAAGACCTGCTGGAAGCGGCGTTCCAGGGCGGGGTCCTTCTCGATGTTCTCCCGGTACTCGTCCAGGGTGGTGGCACCGATCAGCCGGAGCTCGCCGCGGGCCAGCATGGGCTTGAGCATGTTGCCGGCGTCCATGGAGCTGTCCCCGGACGCGCCGGCGCCGACCACGGTGTGGATCTCGTCGATGAAGGTGACGATCTGGCCTTCGGAACCCTTGATTTCCTCCAGGACGGCCTTGAGCCTCTCCTCGAATTCGCCGCGGTACTTGGCGCCGGCCACCATGGAGGCGAGGTCCAGGGCGATCAGGGTCTTGCCGCGCAGGCTTTCGGGGACGTCCCCGGCGACGATCCGCTGGGCGAGTCCTTCGACGACGGCGGTCTTGCCGACGCCGGGCTCGCCGATGATGACGGGGTTGTTCTTGGTCCGGCGGCTCAGCACCTGGATGATGCGGCGGATCTCGGCGTCGCGGCCGATCACGGGGTCCAGCTTGCCGGAGCGGGCAATCGCGGTGAGGTCGGTGCCGTACTTCTCCAGTGCCTGGAAGCTGTTTTCGGGGTCGGCGTTGTCCACTTTGCGGTCGCCGCGGACGCCCGGCAGGGCGGCGAGCAGGGCCTCGTGGGATGCTCCGGCGTCGCGCATCAGCTTCCCGACGGCGTCGCTACCTGACGCGAGCCCCAGCAGCAGGTGCTCGGTGGAGACGAAGGAATCGCCGAGCCGCTCGGCCTCGTTCTGGGCATTCTTGATTGCCTGCAGGGCCGTGCGGGACAGCTGCGGCTGCTGCACCGAGCTGCCGGACGTGGACGGCAGCGCCTTGATGGCGGAGCTGGCCTGGACGCTGACGGAATCCGGGTCCGTGCCGGTGGCGCGGAGGAGTGCGACGGCGACACCCTCGCGCTGGTCCATCAGCGCCTTGAGCAGGTGGGCGGGTTCGAGCTGCGGGTTACCCGCCGTCGAGGCGTTCATGGCGGCTGCCGCAAGAGCCTCCTGGCTCTTGGTGGTGAATTTGGCGTCCAAAGAGAGCTCCTTCCGGGAACATGCTGATATTAAAGTTGAGTCTACTCCGCTCAACTTTGCATTGGGTCCCTTTGGCTCCATGTTTGCCCACGGCGAAACGGCTGTCTAGGGCCGGAGTCCCCTCAGGGCACCTGACCCGTCCCCGGGGGACATGCCCTCCGCCCGCCCGGGCCACTGGACATAGTCCCAATATGCCCACTCGCCACGCCCCCCGGTTGGACATGTCCGCATGGATTCGGCACCGAGAATGAGCATGTCCCCCCGCGAGCGCAGGCTGCAGGGCTGGCCCTGGACTGGGCGTGCCCCCACGGACCGCCCTCCACGAGTGTGCATGCCCTCCGCCCGCCCGGGCCACTGGACATAGTCCCAATATGCCCACCCGCCAGGCCCGGGACTGGGCATGTCCCCGCGGGGTTGGCACCAAGAATGGGCATGTCCTCCGCGGCCACAGACTGCAGGACTCAGGACTGGGCATGTCCTCACGGGCGGGCCCGGCTAACCCGTTAAACCATTTCGACGGTCGGCTCCCCCAAGGAGCCGACCGTCGAATAATGGGGACTGGTCCGATGTCGGCGGACCAGCTCCGTGGAGCGGTCGAGGGAACCGCTCCTGCAGGGAATTTCGCTATACCTGCATCTTGTCACGCATGTGACAAATTTGTCACGTAGATTTTCCGGTGTTTCGCATGGGTAGTCTTTTGACCATGGATGAGACAGCAGTAGCGCAGCACCACACCACCCGATCCGTGTTCCTGGACAAGGAGCACCCTGCCGCGTGGCGGGCCCTGAACGGACTCGGCCTGAAAGCCAAGGAGGCCGCGGACGAGGCCGGCCTGGACCGGACGCTAATCGAGCTGCTGAATGTCCGAATTTCGCAGATCAACGGCTGCGCGTATTGCCTGGACCTGCACGTGGGCGACGCCGTGAAGAACGGCGAATCGGCGCAGCGCTTGGCCGTCCTCCCGGCCTGGCGGGACACCGACCTCTTCACCGAGAAGGAACGTGCCGCCCTGACCCTGGCCGAGGCCATCACCAACATCTCGGACGCCGGCGCCCGCGAGCGCGAGGGCGCCGCCGCCAGGAAATACCTCACGGACGGGGAGTTCTCCGCCATCAGCTGGCTGGTGATCACCATGAACGCCTTCAATCGGGTCTCAATCGTCAGCCAGCACCCCGTCCGCAAGGACCGCGGATAGCCTGCCCGGTCCCGACGCCGTCACACCGGTCCCGACGCCGTCACACCGGGTAGATCGACACCGCCGCAGCCTTGACCACGAAGTAGACGCCCAGGCCCGGCGCGAGACCCAGGTCCGCGGAGGCGGCCGGGGTCACGTCCGCGGACAGCTCGCCGGCGCGGACCCGGATCTGGTCGCCGTGCGGCTCAAGGTCCGTGACTGTGACGCGGAACGAGTTCCGCGGGCTGCCGTGCGCCTCGCTCAGGAACACTGACACGGCCGACGGCGGGAACGCGGCCACGCCGGCCTGCCCGGCAACCAGCGGCGCGTCGTGCTGACCGGCAAACTCGAGGCCCTCGGCCGTCCGGATCCCTGCGGACGTCACGGTTCCCGAGACGAGGTTCAGCCCGGCCAGCCCCGCGGCGAAGCGGCTGCGCGGCCGCCGGAGGACCTCACGGGTGGGGCCGTCCTCGGTGATCCGGCCCTCCTCCATCACGATCACCCGGTCCGCGAGCATGTAGGCATCCAGGACGTCGTGGGTGACGATGATGGCACGCCGCCCGGCCAGCACCCGCTTGAGCAGCCGCCGCAGCAGCGGAGCCGCATGGATGTCCAGGGCGGACAGGGGCTCGTCCAGCAGCAGTACCTCCGGATTCACGGCCAGGGCCCGGGCCGCCGCCACGCGCTGCGCCTGACCACCGGACATGTCCCCCGGCCGCCGGTCGGCGAGGTCGGCGGCGTCGACCTCGGCCAGCCAGCGCCGGGCGGTCTCCCGGGCCTCACGCTTGGGTACCCCCGCGCTCCGGGGCCCGAAGGCCACGTTCTCGAGCGCGCTCAGGTGCGGAAACAGCAGGGGGTCCTGGGACAGCAGGGCGGTTCCGCGGCGGTGCGGCGGAGTCCAGGTGTGCACTTCCCCGGCAAGGTCGAACAGCACCCGGCCGTTCACCTCGGCCCGGCCGGCGTCCGGGCGGAGCAGCCCCGCGATCACACCGAGCAGGGTGGATTTTCCGGCCCCGTTCGGGCCGAGCACGGCAACGCTCTCGCCCGGCGCCAGGCTCAGCGAGACCTCAAAGCGGCGGGCGGCGACGGCGGCGTCGAGCGTGAACGTCATGCCGAGACCTGCCCCGGTGTGCCCGCACCGATGGCCGCCTTGCTGCCGGACCCGGCGGGCCCCGGGCCGCGGTAGGAGAGCCCGACGACGACGACCGCCACCACGACCAGCAGCAGGGACAGCGCGACGGCGGAGTCGGCGTCGGTCTCGCGCTGCAGGTAGATTTCCAGCGGAAGCGTGCGGGTGACTCCCTGCAGGCTCCCGGCGAACGTGAGCGTGGCGCCGAATTCACCCAGGCTCCTGGCGAAGGACAGCACGGCCCCGGAGGCGAGCCCCGGCAGGACCAGCGGCAGGGTGACGCGGCGCAGCACGGTGGTGGGGCGCGCGCCGAGGGTTGCGGCGACGGCCTCGTAGCGGCTTCCGGCCGAACGGAGGGCGCCTTCGAGGCTGACCACGAGGAACGGCAGGGCCACGAACGTCTGGGCGAGGACCACCGCCGTCGTCGAGAACGCGATCTGGATGCCGGCGATTTCGAGGCTCTGGCCCAGGAGGCCCTGGCGGCCGAAGGCGTAGAGCAGCGCGATGCCGCCCACGACCGGGGGAAGGACGAGCGGCAGCAGGACGAACGAACGCAGCAGCCGCTGGCCGGGGAAGTCGCCGCGGGCCAGCACCAGCGCCAGCGGCACCCCGAAGAGCACGCACAGGGCTGTGCTCGCGGCGGCGGTGCGGAGGCTCAGGCCCAGGGCCGTGAGGGACGATTCGGAGGTGACCAGGGGGATGAACTGTGGCCAGTTGACCCGGGCAACCATGGCCGCGAGCGGCAGCAGCACAAACAGCGCCCCGGCGGCGGCGATGGCCATGACCCAGCGTGGGATCCCGTTGTAGGCGCTGTCCCGTCGGCGTTTCACGCGGCCCTAGGGGATTCCGAAGCCGGCGGCACTGAGGAGTTTCTGGCCCTCGGGGCCCGTGACCGTTGCAATGAAGGCGGCCGCTAGGTCCTTGTTCCTGGCCGTCCGTACCGCGGCGATCGGGTAGGTGTTGACGGCCTTGGCCGCCTCGGCGAACGGGACTTCCTTCACCTTGCCCCCGGCTGTCCGGACGTCCGTGACGTAGACCAGCCCGGCGTCGGCCTCTCCCGAAATGACTTTGCCCAGGACATCGGTGACAGACGATTCCTCGCTCACCGGCGTCAGGGTGATGCCGGTTTCCTTCTCGACCGTCGTCGCGGCGGCGCCGCAGGGAACCTGGGCGGCGCACATCACAACCTTCACCCCGGGCCTGGCGAGGTCGGCGAAAGAGCCGATCGACGCCGGATTGGCCGGGGGCACGGCGATGGTCAGCACGTTGGTGGCGAAGTCCCGGGGCGATCCTTCCACAAGCGAGGCGTCGGAGAGCTTGGCCATGTTCCTGGTGTCGGCGGAGGCAAACACGTCCGCCGGTGCGCCCTGGCTGATCTGGGTGGCCAAATCGGAGGACCCGGCGAAGCTGAGGGTCACCGTGGTTCCTGGGTTCCTGGTCTCGAACTGCTCGGCGAGCGCCGTGAAGGGTGCCTTGAGGGACGCCGCGGCGAAGACGGTGAGGGTCTTGCCGGCGCCGCCGTTTCCGGCAGGCGCGGCGCAGCCCGCCAGGCCGGCGGCAACGAATCCCGCCGCCAGCAGGGCGGCCGCCCTGAACGCGGGCCTCATATGACGCCCTTGCCTTTGGGGGTCTCAATGATCACCGTCGTGGCTTTGACGACGGCGGTGGCGACCGAGCCGAGCTCCAGGCCGAGGTCCCGCACGGCCTCGCTGCTCATCAGGGACACCACCCGGAACGGCCCGCACTGCAGTTCCACCTGGGCCATGACGGTGTCGGCGGTGATCGCGGTGACGAGGCCGACGAAACGGTTGCGGGCCGAGCTGCCCGCCCTGGCCGGGTCGTCGGGAAGCTGGGCCTGCTCCCGGGCGAGCCGCGCGAGTTCCAGCCCGTCCACGGCGAGGCGCCCGGCGTCGTCCTTGTGCGGGGTCAGGCTTCCGTTCTCGGTCCAGCGCCGGATGGTGTCATCGCTGACACCCAGCAGCCGGGCCGCCTCGGAAACGCGAATATTAGGCATAGGGACATTCTAACCCGCATCTGCGGAGCTGGAGCTGGCATTTGGGCGCAAAATCGAAAACCCAGAATGGCACCCGACAGCTTCTTCAAACCGATTCCCATAGCTTGGGCGCTGTCGTTGGTCCTAAAATCTTTGCGAGGGGTGGAGCCTCGGTCGCCCAAGGAGCAGCGCCATGAAATGGGTCAGGCCGGAGAACCCGGACTACGACGAAACACGCAAACTTTTCAACGCGATGATCGACCGGCGCCCGGCCGTCATCGCCCAATGTGCGGACCCGGGCGAGGTGGCCGAGGCTCTGCAGCATGCCAAGGACTACAGCCTGGCCGTTGCCGTCCGCGCCGGCGGGCATTCCGTTGCCGGTATGTCGACCAATGACGACGGTTTGGTAGTTGACGTCCGGCCAATGAAGTCAATCTCGGTGGACCCGGACAACAAGACGGTGACGGTGGGGGCCGGCGTGACGTGGGGCGAGTTCGACCGGGCCACGCAGGAACACGGCCTCGCCTGCACCGGCGGGCGGGCTTCCACCACCGGCGTCGCGGGCTTCACGCTGGGCGGCGGTTCGGGGTGGCTGGAGCGCTCATACGGCTTCGCGTGCGACAACCTGCTTTCCGTCAATCTCGTGACGGCCTCCGGAGAGCGGGTGACCGCCAGCGCCCAGGAGAACCCCGAGCTGTTCTGGGCCCTCCACGGCGGCGGAGGCAACTTCGGCGTCGCCACCGAGTTCACGTTCCGCCTGCATCATCTGGGTCCTGGGGTTCAGGCAGGCCTGATGCTCTGGCCCGGCGATGCCTCGGCCGAGATCAGCCGCGCCTACCGGGAGCTTTGCCTTGCTGCCCCCGACGCCGTGGGCACTGCCCTGGTGTTCCTGACGGCACCGCCCGAGCCGTTCGTTCCAGCCGGGATGGTGGGAAAACAAGGAGTAGGGCTCGCCTATCTTTATGCGGGAGACCCCTCTGACGGTGCGGAACACGCTGCGCCGTTCCGGGACCTGGGCCCGGCCGTGGATCTGGTCAGCGAAATGAATTATGCCGATTTCCAGTGCATGATCGACGACCCGCCAAACCTGTACAACTACTGGAGCGCCGACTATCACGACGAGTTGCCGGACCCCGCCCTGGACGTGCTCGTGGAGTCAGCGCAGAACCTGCCGGGCCCCCACTCCCAACTTCTGGTTGCCAGCTGGGGCGGGGCGGTGGCGGGGCCGGAGGCTGCCCAGACACCACTGCAGAACCGCAACGCCCAGTGGGTCTCGCACCCGTTCGGGCTGGAGGAAACACCGGAAGGCGGCCAGGTGGCGAAGGCCTGGGTGAAAAAGTTCCGCCAGGACATCTCCCCCTATGCCACGGGCGGCGTCTGGCTCAACTTCGTCGGCGACGAAGGCCAGGACCGGGTCCGGGCGGCCTTCGGCGAGGAGAACTACAACCGGCTGGCCCGGGTGAAACGGGACTTCGATCCGGAGAACACGTTCCGCGGCAACCAGAACATCCGGCCCGCCGCTTCCTGATAGCCGGGCCAGTCCCCCGGGGCTTGCACCCTCCGGCTGTGAGACGGTTGGTAAGTAGCATGACCATCCGACAGTGGGAGAGAAACACAGCATGGGCAGTCCGGAAAAGACAACACCCTGGGGCGACAGCCTGGGCCGCGCCAGTATCAGGACTGCACAGGTCCTCCTGCTGCTGGTCCTGTCAGTGGTGGTGGTCTACGCCCTGATCCAGGTGCGCCTCGTGGTGATTCCCGCGCTGCTGGCCCTCATCCTCGCCGCCGCGATCGCGCCCTTCGTCCACTGGCTGCGCCGCCGGGGCTGGCCCAGCACCGCCGCCACCACCGTCTCCTTCCTCGTGCTTTTGCTCGCGTTTGGTGCGGTCATCACCGGAATCGTCTTCGCCGTCATGAGCCAGGCCGACCAGCTGGCCAGCAAGGCCACAGAGGGCTTCGACCGGGTCTACGCCTTCATCCGCACGGGCCCCATCCCCGTCGATGACCAGCAGATCCAGCAGGCGCGCGACGCCGTCGTTGACTTCGCCACCAGCAGCACCGTTGGCGCGGGCGCCATCTCCGGGCTCAGCGCGGCCGGCAACTTCCTCACCGGCGCCCTCCTGATGGCGGTGATCCTGTTCTTCTTCCTGAAGGACGGCGAGAGCATCTGGGCCTTTGTGCTGCGGGCGTTCAAGGGCAGGAACCTGGTGAAGGCACGCCGCGCCGGGGAGCGAAGCCTCAACGTGCTCGGCGGCTACGTGCGCGGAACCTCCATCGTGGCCCTGGTGGACGCGTTCTTCATCGGCCTCGCGCTGGTTGTCATGGGCGTACCGCTCGCACTGCCGCTCGCCGCGCTGACCTTTATCGGAGCCTTCATCCCGCTGATCGGCGCCACCCTGGCCGGCATCCTCGCCGCGCTTGTCGCCCTTGTCGCCAACGGCCCGTTCGCGGCCCTGATCGTCATCATCGTCGTGATCGTCGTCAACCAGCTGGAGGGCAACTTCCTTCAGCCCGTCGTGATGGGCCAGGCGCTCAACGTGCATGCCCTCGTCATCCTGCTGGCCCTCACCGCCGGCACCATCCTCGCCGGCATCATCGGTGCGATCCTGGCCGTTCCCCTCGTGGCGGTGGGCTGGGCCGCGATCAAGGCCTGGAACTCCGGGGACGACATCACCCCCGAGGCCATCGCGGAGGCCGAGCATGAGACCCGGCTCAATGAAAAGGGCGAAGGGGTGCGCTCCAAGCCACAGCGTGCACGGACCCGGAAGGAAGAGCAGTCCGACACCGCGGCCGTTGACGCCAGCCAGGGCTGATCCGCCGCCGGATTAGACTTCCTGCATGGCCATCTACCTTGATCCTCCGCTCTGGCCGGCGCATGGAACGCACTTCTCGCACCTGATCTCGGACACCTCGCTGGCGGAGCTGCACGCCTTCGCGGCGGCGGCCGGCATCCCGGACAGGGCGTTCGACGGCGACCACTACGACGTCGCCGAAGCCCGGTACAGTGCCCTCGTGGCGGCCGGGGCCGTACCGGTGGAGGGGCGGATCCTGGTCCGCAAACTGATCGCCAGCGGGCTGCGGATCCCGGCCCGGCGGCGCAGCAGTTCACTCAAGCTCCCCCTGCTGACCCGCTGGAACGATGTCCTCCCGGGCCACGACGCGCTGTTCCTGGACCTGCTGGACCGCTGGGGCGAGGAGCACCGGAGGTACCACGGCCGCACGCACCTGCTGGCGGTCCTGGAGGCACTGGACCTCCTCACCGGACTCGCCGACCCGCCGCGCACCGTGCTGCTCGCCGCCTGGTTCCACGACGCCGTCTACCGCGGGATCGCGGGCCAGGACGAGGAGGAGTCGGCCCGGCTCGCCGAGGACCGGCTGGCCCACGCCGGGCTCCCCGCGGCCGAGGTGGACGAGGTGGCCCGCCTCGTGCGGATGACGGCCGACCACCGGCCGGTGCCGGGCGACGGGGACGCCGCGTTGCTCAGCGACGCGGACCTCTCCGTGCTGGGCGGCGAACCGGCAGCCTACGCCCGGTATCTCGCCGCCGTCCGGCAGGATTTTGCGCACATCGGCGACGACGACTTCGCCGCCGGGCGCGCCGCCGTCGTCCGCCAGCTCCTGCAGCTGGACCCGCTCTTCCACACCCCGCGGGGCCGGGACCTCTGGCTGGAGGCGGCGCGGCGGAACCTGCAGGGTGAGCTCGGATAAGCGGGACGCCTCAGTCCACAGCAACGCGGGGTCACGTAACGCCCATAATCCCTCTCGGGATGGGCGTTACGTGACCCCGCGTTGCCTGGTTTCTCAGGCGCCCCGGCGGAGGTGTTCGGCGAGGCGGTCGAAGGACTCGCGCCAGCCGATGCCCTGGCCGTCGCGGTTGTCGATCGTGTCGAAGGGGCCCTGGAAGAACGTCATCCGGGTGCCGCCGTCGATCTCTTCCAGCTGGAAGGTCACCTCGGTCTCGAAGCCCCGGGTGCCGTCCGGTTTGTCCCAGGCATGGGTGAAGACGAAGAGGTTGGGCGGTTCGATGTCCGTGTGGACGCCGCTCCACCAGTTTTCCTTGCCGGTGCTGTCCTGGACCATGCACGCCCGGTAAAGGCCACCGATTTCCAGATCCGCGTCGATGCTTTCCCGGGGAGTGTGGAAACCGCGGGGCCCCCACCACGCCGGGGCCTGGTCGGGGTCCGTCAGGGCGGACCACACCCGGGTAATGGGTGCCTGGAATTCGCGCGTAATGACCAGCATGAGGTCTTCGGGCGGAGTGGGGGTTTCTCCCTGGCCGGACGGGGCTGGAACGGCAGTGACGTCCTCGGACATTTCGGGCTCCTCCTCTAAGACGGGCTAGCGGTAGGACTTGTTGTAGGTCGTCACAAAGGGCTTGTCACTCGGGACGATCTGTTTGCCGAGCGGCATGAGCGAGACCGGGATGAGCTTGAGGTTGGCGATGGCCAGCGGGATGCCGACGATGGTGATGGCCATCGCGAAGGCGGTGACCACGTGGCCGATCGCGATCCAGATGCCGGCAACGAGCAGCCAGATGACGTTTCCCAGCAGCGAGAACACGCCCGTGCCGCCCGGGCGGTCCACCACGGTGCGCCCGAAGGGCCACAGCGCATAGTTCGCGATCCGGAACGACGCGAGCCCCCACGGGATGGTGACGACCAGCAGACAGCAGATGATCCCGGCCACGAAGTAGCCGAGCGCGAGCCAGAGTCCACCAAAGAGCAACCAGATGATATTAAGCAGTGTCTTCATGGGACCATTCTCCCCTGCCGGAGACCGATCCGGCCTAGGGGTTCACCCTGAACAATTCCAGAAATTCGTCCGGGGACCCGGGCGGACAGCGCATAGCTTTGCGAACGCACGGAAGGGCATAATACTTGGACCATGCCTGCACTCCTGAAGCTTGCCCTGATCGCTGGGAGACGCAGATGACAACCATCGGGGACCTGCTCGGCCCCATTCTCGAAGTCATGACATGGGTGGGTTTCGTTCTGGGCCTGCCGCTGCTGGTGTGGGGCTGGATCGCCCGGAGGCGCCGGTGCCAGTGGGCCGGGACCACCGGCAAGGTGATCAGCGCCGGCGGGTTCACCGGCTACAGCTGGACGGACCACCACGACGCCGACCACCGGTCCCTGCTGCCGGCGGCCGAGTCGGGCGGCCTGGTGGTGGGCACCGACGTCGAGCTCTTCTACGACGTGTGCCACCCGTCGCGATGGGGGCTGAACCCGCCAAAGCACGATATTGCGGCCTGGACACTTGGCTGGATCCTCACCGGGGTGGGGATCCTGTCCACAGTCGGCGGCTTCGTGCTGCTGCTCTTCTAGGCCTGCGTGACCCTAGGCCTGCTTCACCATGGCCGCTTCGACACTGATCTTGACCTTGTCGCTGACCAGCAGCCCGCCGGCCTCGAGCGCGGCGTTCCAGGTCAGGCCGAATTCCTTGCGGCTGATGTCCGTCTCCGCACTGAACCCCGCGCGGGTGGCGCCGAACGGGTCCACCGCGATCCCGGTGAACTCGACTTCCAGGTCCACCGGCTTGGTGACGTCGCGGATGGTGAGGTCGCCGGTCAGGACATAGTCCTCGCCGTCGCCCCTGATCCCGGTGGCACGGAACGTCATCTCCGGGTACTTTTCGACGTCGAAGAAGTCAGCGCCGCGGACGTGCGCGTCGCGGTTGGCGTCGCCGGAGTCAAAGCTGGCCGTTTTGATGCTGGCATGCAGGCTGGCGTCTGCGAGGGAGTCGCCGACACGCGCCTCCGCCGCGGCCTCATTGAAGCGGCCCCGGACCTTGCTGATGCCGGCATGGCGGACGCTGAAGCCGACTTCGCTGTGGGACATGTCCAGTGTCCAGACGCCGGGGGTCAAACCTTGGGGCAGTGTCACAACGGTCTCCTTCGCGGGTGGCGGGCCGGGCCCGCCGGGTCATCGGGGCACTCCCCCAAGGAGCCATGCTAGCCACGCCGCCGCGGCGCGGCTAGCCTATTGCGGAACCCGGCCGGCTACGCACCGCGACGGCTGCAACCCCCGGGGTTAGGCCGCCGGCTGCGGCGCCCAGCCGATCGCCGGTGCGATGTGCCGGACGACGGTGCCCAGCAGCTTGGCGTTGAAGTCCACGCTGAGCTGGTTGGGGACGGTGAGCAGCAGGGTGTCGGCGGCCTGGACGGCGGCGTCAGTGGCGAGGTCCCCGGCAATGGCGTCAGGCGCGCCAACGAAGCTCCTGCCGAACCGGGCCACCAGCCCGTCGATCACCCCGACCTGGTCGCGTTTCTCCCGCAGGGCGCTGAGGCCGAAGTACCGCCGGTCCTCATCGTCGACGATCGGCAGGACGCTGCGGCTGACCGATACACGCGGCTCGTGTTGATGGCCGGCGTCGGCCCAGGCCTGGCGGAACATGCTGATCTGCTCGGCCTGAAGCTGGTCGAAAGGCACACCCGTGTCCTCCGTGAGCAGCGTGGAACTCATCAGGTTCATGCCCTGCTCCGCGGTCCAGACGGCGGTGGCGCGCGAGCCGGCGCCCCACCAGATCCGCTCGCCGAGGCCGGCGGAATGGGGCTGGACGGGCAGCAGCCCGGATCCGCCGCCGGCGTAGCGCGGCTCGGCCTCCGCCATCCCGGCGCCCGAGATGGCGCGGCGGAACACCGCCGTGTGCCGCCGCGCCATGTCCGCATCGGTCTCGCCGTCAGCCGGCACATGGCCGAACGCCGCGGCGCCGTCACGGGCGGGCTCGGGTGAACCGCGGCTGATCCCCAGCTGCAGCCGCCCGCCGCTGATCAGGTCCGTCGCGGCGGCTTCCTCGGCCATGTACAGCGGGTTCTCGTAGCGCATGTCGATCACGCCGGTCCCCATTTCGATCCGGCTGGTCCGGGCGGCGACGGCGGCCAGCAGCGGGAACGGGGAGGCCTGCTGCCGGGCAAAGTGGTGCACGCGGAAGTACGCGCCGTCGACGCCCAGTTCCTCGGCGGCGACGGCCAGTTCGATGCCCTGCAGCAGGGCGTCGCGGGCAGTCCGGGTGCGGGAGCCCTCCCCGGGTCCCCAGTGTCCAAAGGACAAAAATCCGATGCGCTTCATGTCAGGGGCAACACGGTGCGGTCCGGCGGCATTCCTGCGGCCGCGTTCAGGGCTTCGTTGCCGTGGACTTGGCCGCCGTCACGAAGTCCCGGATTTTGGCCAGGTCCTTCACCCCGCGGGAGGATTCGACGCCGGAGGAGACGTCCACACCCCAGGCGCCTGCCTCCGAGGCCGCACCTGCGACGTTGGCCGGATCCAGCCCGCCGGCGAGGAGCCAGTTGCGCCCGGCCAACCCCTTGGCGCGGACCGAGGCGTAGTCCCAGGACTCGCCGGAGCCGGGGACGGCGGCGTCGATCAGGAGCAGGTCCTCGCCCCAGTCCGCGAACGCCCCGGGCGGGGCGGACATGGTGACGGCCCGGATCAGCTTGAGTCCGGCGTCGTGCACGGTGCGCACGTCTTCCGGGGTGCGGTCGCCATGGATCTGGACCCAGTCCAGCCCGGCGTCGCGCGCCACGGCGACGGCGTCCGCCGCGGCTTCGTGCCGGAAGACCCCGACGGCGGGGAGCCCGGCCGGGACGTGGGCCAGGAGTCCCCGGGCCTGTGCGGGAGTCACTTCGCGGGGGCTGCGGGTCAGGACAAAGCCGACGGCGTCCGCCCCGGACTCCGCGGCGGCCCGGACCGACTCCGGTGTGCTGAGCCCGCATACCTTGACGAACATTCGGCTCCTTTTGCAGTTGTTCCTCTGTGTTTTCTGCCTCCGACGTTAGCAAGGACAGTGGCACGCCGGCGCCTCACCTGCCCCCGGGGTGAGATTTGGCGCCCATGTTTGTCCGGAACATGGGCGCGAAGTCGGACCTCGGCGCTATGGGCAGGGGCGCGGCCCCGCGACTACGTTCCCGGCCGGCGGATAGGGTGGTGGGATGGAGATCATCCGCTATGCCGAGCTGAAAGCCCAACCCTGGCGCAACGGCGGCGGGGTGACCCGCGAAGTGGCCAGCCATCCCGCGGCAACCGCCCGTCAGGACGGCACCGGTACGGACAGCACCGCTTCGGCGAGCGGCTGGGACTGGCGGGTGAGCATCGCCGAGATGTCCAAAGCGGGCGGGTTTTCGGCGTTTCCCGGCATGGACCGCGTCCTCACCGTGGTTGAGGGCGAGCTGTTGTTGCTGAGCGTCGACGGCGCCGAGCACCCGCTGGAGAAGTACCGCCCGTTCCGGTTCTCCGGCGACGCAGCTGCGGGCGGGGCACTGCCCACGGGCGACATCCGCGACCTGAATGTCATCACCCGCCGCGGAGCGTTTAAGGGCTACACCTCCATCATCGAACTCTCGAAGAAGCGGGCGCACCCTGTGTTCGGGGGCCAGCTGGGGATCCTGCTGCAGGGCCAGGCGGCGGTCAGCCCCGGGGGCGCCGCCGCCGGCGGCGGGCCGGGCGCCGGGCCGCAGGCGCTGGACCGCTATGACGCCGTCGTCGGTTCCGACACTGCCTCCCCCGAGATCCTGGGCCGCGGCTTCCTGGCCGTCGTGTCGATCGACCCCGTCGCGGACTAGCCCTCCTTAGCCTTCACACGCGCCGCGCCGATCCCCACCGAGTCCTCGGACAGCCGCTGCGCGAGCCAGATCGGCACGATCGAGACGACGATCAGGACGACGGCCACCACGTTGACCACCGGGGCCTGGTTGGGCCGGAAGAGGTTCTGCAGGATCCAGATCGGCAGGGTGGTGTCCCCGGCGCCGATGGTGAATGTGGTCACGATGATCTCATCGAAACTGAGGGCGAAGGCCAGCAGGCCGCCGGCCAGCAGCGCCGAGCGGAGCTGCGGGAACGTGACCAGCCGGAACGTGGTGAAAACGCCGGCCCCCAGATCGGCGGAGGCCTCCTCCAGACCGCCCTGCATCCGGCGCAGCCGGGCAATGACGTTGTTGAAGACCGTCACCATGCAGAAGGTGGCGTGCGCGATCACGACCGTCCACAGGCTCAGCGAAACACCCAGGATGGTGGTGAACATGTTGTTCAGGGCGATGCCGGTGACGATCCCGGGCAGCGCGATCGGCAGGATCACGAGCAGGCTGATGACGTCCCGGCCGAAGAATTGGTAGCGCAGCAGTGCCAGCGCCAGGAGCGTCCCCAGCACCAGCGAAATGATCGTCGAGACCGCCGCCACCCAGAGCGAGGACACCAGGGCCTCGCGGACGCCGGTGGAGTCGAGCGCCCGCCCCCACCACTCCAGGGTCAGTCCCCGCGGCGGCCAGCCGAAGGTCCGGTCCGCGTTGAAGGAGTTGACCACGACCAGCAGCAGCGGCGTATAGATGAAGAGGAACACCAGTGCGGTGACGACGCCGAGGATGGCTTTGGCGCTTCGGGAAAGTCTCATGGTGCTCCTGACTGTCCGGGGTTCACAGGCTGTTGAGTGCGCCGGTGCGGCGGACGATGAAGAGATAGAGCGTGATGATCGCGATCGGGACCAGCGAGACGGCGGCGGCGAACGGCAGGTTGTTCGCGGCTCCGACGTTCGCGTAGACCACGGTGCCGAGCATCTGGGTGGTGCCCCCAACGATCTGGGCGGTGATGTAGTCCCCGAGCGAGAGCGAGAACGTGAAGATCGTCCCGGCAATGATGGAGGGGACCAGCAGCGGGAACACCACCAGGCGCACGGTGGTCAGGGGCTTCGCGCCCAGGTCGCTGGAGGCTTCCAGCAGCGAATCGGGGACCCGGTCGAACCCTGCGTAGATCGGCAGGATCATAAACGGCAGCCAGATGTAGGACAGCGTCAGGATCACGGCCGTTTCGCCGTATCCCGGGGACTCCAGCCCGATCGGCGCCCCCAACCACTCCAGCAGCCCGCCGTCGGCGAGCACGTTCCGCCACGCGTACGCCTTGACCAGGTAGCTCGCCCACAACGGCATGAGGACGGCCACGACCAGCAGCTTCTGCCACCGGGCACTGGCCACCTTGGCGATGAAGAACGCCATGGGCAGCGCGAGGACCAGGTCGATCAGGGTCACCGCGATCGCCATCCACAGTGTCCGCAGGGTGATCCGCTGGTAGACCGGGTCAGTCAGGACCGTCACCACGTTTTCGGTGGTCCAGTCCGTGGAGACCTTCCCGGTGAAGGTGTCCACGGTCCAGAACGCGGTGATCAGCAGCGCCGCCAGGGCGGCGATGTAGACGAGCACCAGCCAGCCGGCGGGGGCAGTGATGAGCCCCGCCAGCCGCAGCCTGGGCGAGCGGTGAAGCAGCGCCGAGACCTTGTGGGCTTTGGGCCGGGGCACGGTGGAAGCGGCCGGGGGTGGCCCGGGGGCCGGGTGCTGCGTCCGGAGCGCCATCTCAGCCCTTAATTTCGGTCCAGGCCTTCGTCCACTCCGAGTAATCCGTGCACTTGACGTCCTTGCGGCCGTCCAGGCATCCGGCCACCGGCGTGGTCCAATACCAGATCTGCTTCGCGTAGGCCTCATCACCGGAATGGTAGGTCTCGCAGTGCGACTTGTCCGCGGTGAGGTCGCAGGCCTTGGGGTTGGCCGGCGATTCGCCGAAGTACTCCGCCACGGCAGCATTGGCCTTGGGGCTGGCGATGTAGTCGAGCCACATGTAGGCGCAGTTCTTGTTCTTGGACTCCGAATTGATCATCCAGGTGTCCGACCAGCCCGTGGCGCCCTCTTCGGGGAGCAGGGTCTTCACGTTGGCCCCGTCCGCGACGGCGATGTTCGCGCCCACCTGCCAGGTGGTGCCGACCACCGTGCTGCCGCTGGCGAAGGCCTGGACCTCCTTGACGACGTCGCTCCAGTACTCGCCGATGTGCTTGCGCTGCTCTTTCAGCAGGTTAACCGAGGCAGCGAGCTGGTCCTTGTCCAGCGCATAGGGGTTCTTGATGCCAAGCTCCGGCTTGTGGGCCATCAGATACACGGCGGCGTCGGCAATGTAGATCGGCGAATCGTAAGCGGTGACCTTGCCGCTGTGCTTGGCGGCGTCGTCGAACACGGCGCCCCAGGAGGTGGGCGCCGGGGTGACGGCATCCACGGAGTACATCAGCAGGTTGGCTCCCCAGCCGTGCGGCATCCCGTAGTTCTTGCCGTCCACCGTGTTCCAGGCCTTGTCCTTCAGGAAGGGGTACACGTCGGCGTAGTTTTTCAGCAGGCTCATGTTGACGGGCTCCACGTTGTTGCCGGCAATCAGCCGCAGGGAGGCGTCGCCGGAGGCCGAAACGACGTCATACTGGCCGGTGCGCATCAAGGTCACGGCTTCGTCCGAGGTGCCAAAGGGCTTGAAGCTGACCTTGCATTTGGTCTCGGTTTCGAAGGGGGTCACCCAGTCGACGGCGGGGTCGTTGCTTCCATCCTCGACGTAGCCGGGCCAGGCGAGGATGGAGAGCTGCCCTTCGCCCGGGCCGATTTCGGACTTGACCGGCTGCGCGGACTGCGTGGCCGATCCCCCGCCGGTGGTGCCGCAGCCCGCCAGTGCAAGGGCTGCCGCCGCGGCCACCCCGACCACGAGGGAGGCCCTGTTCCTTGTTGCCATCATCCTTACCTTTCGTTGCAGGGGTGAATCAGATTCAGTCTCTGTCCGTGAACGTACGTTTCAGGAACCGTGGGACGGCAGCCAGACGGCGTCATCGTCGTCCCAGCTCACTGTGACGCGCCGGTCCAGCAGTTCCGCGTCGCCGCCGGGCAGCGTCTCCGGCGCCAGTACGACGACGGCGGGACCGTCCTCGAGCTGAACCCGCACCTGGGTGGCGTGCCCCACGTAGACGAGCGATGTGACCGTTCCGGGGCGGGCGGTGACGCCGGCGCGCGGTTCCGGGGCCCTAGTCCAGGACAGGCGCAGCCGTTCGGGCCGGATGCAGACCTGCTCCGCGCGGCCATAGAGCTTCTGGGCGTGGACGGCGTCGAAGATGTTGGAGGTCCCGACGAAGTTGGCCACAAACGCGCCTCCCGGGCGCTCGTAGATCTCGTGCGCGGTGCCGATCTGTTCCAGGCTGCCGTTGTTGAACACGCCGATCCGGTCGCTCATGGTCAGGGCCTCCTCCTGGTCGTGGGTGACGAAGATGAAGGTGATGCCGAGCGAGCGCTGCAGTTCCTTCAGTTCCACCTGCATCTGCTGCCGGAGTTTCAGGTCCAGCGCGCCGAGTGGCTCGTCCAGCAGCAGGACCTTGGGCTGCACCACCAGGGCCCGGGCCAGGGCCACCCGCTGGCGCTGGCCGCCGGAAAGCTGGGCCGGTTTGCGGCCGACAAACTTCCCCAGCTGTACGCGTTCCAGTGCTTCGCGGGCCCGCTCGTGGCGTTCCTTCCGGGGCATCCCCCGCACGCGCAGTCCGTAGGCAACGTTGTCGATGAGGGACATGTGCGGGAACAGTGCATAGTCCTGGAAGACGGTGTTGAGGTCACGTTCGAACGGCGCCATGCCGGTGACGTCCCTGCCCTCGAGTTCGACGCTTCCCGCGGTGGGCAGCTCGAAGCCCGCGATCAGGCGCAGGACCGTGGTTTTCCCGGATCCTGACGGGCCGAGCATGGAGAAGAATTCGCCCTGGCGGATGTCGAGGTCCACGGCGTTGACGGCGACGGTGTCCCCGAAGACCTTGGTGAGTTTGCGCAGGCGGATCGCCGGAACCGCGTCCTTTTCCGTCGGCCGGCCGGCCGCGAGCGTCTCGGTCATGGGTGCGCCTAACTCCGTTGCCGGATCATCGTAGATGCGACACAGCAGGGTGTGATCCGCGCCACAACAGGCTGCTGGGCCAAATACTATTACTCCATAGGTTTTGTGTATAGACCCCTGAAGAAGCCCGGATTAGGATGGCTGCTACCGGGCACGGGCAGCCCTCCGCGCCCTCCCCCGGATGCTGGATCGACACCGGAAATTGACAGGAGGCCCGATGCTGCTGACACCGCAGGGCGCCTCCCGGAGCCTGGCGGCCGTGTTCACGCCGATCAAGTCCCGCGGCCTGGTGGACGAGGTATGCGGCCGGATCGAACAGGCAGTGGAAACCGGGCTGCTCACGAGCGGGCAACGGCTGCCCAACGAGACGGAGCTCGCCGCCGCGCTGGGCGTCTCCGCGGTGACGGCCCGCGAGGCCCTGTCGCAACTGCGGACGTCGGGCATCATCCGCACGGCCCGGGGCCGCAGCGGCGGCAGCTTCATCGCCGACGACGTCCTGCCGTCCCGGGAACGCGCCCTGGACCAGCTGCAGGAGCTGACCAGGCTCCAGATCAGCGACCTGGGGCTGCACTACCAGGCCATGGCCGCGGCCTGCGCCAGCGTCGCGGCCCGGCGGTCCGATGCCGCGGACATGGCCACCTTGCGGTCCTTCATCCCGACGGCGGAGGCGGACCCGTTGCACTGGCGGCTGGCCCTCTCCGAGTTCCTGCTTGAGGTGGCCGCCATCGCCCGTTCGGCCCGGCTGGCGCGGGAGCTGATCCGGCTGCAGGCAGACTTGGGCACCCTCACCCTGCTGCCCTGCGCCGACTCCGGCTACCGGCTGACGACCGCCGGACTCCTCGAGGACGTCGCGGCCGCCGTCGAGGCCCACCAGCCGGCCGCCGCCGAAGCGGCGGTGAAGGCCCTGGTCACCGCCACGACGGACTGGCTGCTGAACGAGCAGTCCAAGCGCTACTGAGTATTCCCTGTTCCTTCGAGCTAAGGCAGCGACCCCGATGATTAAAGCCACCGCTTCCCCGGACACCTCCACCCTGCATGCAGCCGCGGACCTCGACGCCACCATCACCGGCATCGAGCACAGGCTCGCGGCGTGGGCGGCGGAGACGGGTAACGCCCTGGCGGCCCTCTCCACCAAGGTCACCGGCACCGCCGTGGACAAGCTCATCCGGCCGGCGGTCGAAGAACTGGTCCGGACTCCCGGCGGATACATAGCCGGCGCAGGCTTCCTTGCCAACGCCGGGCTGCTCGGGCCGGAACGCAGCTACATCGCATGGTGGCAGGGTGAGGAGCTGGAGCATGTGGACGCCCTCGCCAACTTCAGTCCCAACTCCATCAGCCGCTACGTGAAATCCGAGTGGTTCCGCGTGCCGGTGGACACCGGACAGGCCCACGTGACCGGGCCGTATGTGGATTTCCTGTGCACCGACGAATACGTCCTGACCTTCACCCACCCGGTCTTCTGCCGCGCGGACGGCCCCGTTTCGGGGATTGTGGGGATGGACGTCACCGTGCAGCGGCTGGAGCGCGGCGCCCTGCCGGCCCTGCGCCGGATCGGGGACCGGGCCACGCTGGTGAACGCCGACGGCCGTGCCATCGTTTCGGCGGCCTCGGACATCGCCGCAGGAGACCTCGCTGCCGCCGAGGTGGGCTGCAGCGTGTATCCCGTGGGCCGGAAGTTCCGGATCTGGAGCGGGGCTAGGGCGCTCTGACCCCGCCGAACCCTCATCGACTGCTCCGTAACTGCCCTTATGAACCCTCAAAACGGCCGTTACGGAGCAGTCGATGATGGGTTGATGGGGATGGGTGGTGCGCCGCCTACCCCACGGCGGAGGTTCGCCTCCCTGCGGGGGCGTTGCTAGGCTGGAATGAAGGCCGCCTTCTTCGTGGCCTCCGGACGACGGTTCAGTACCCGGCACGCGACAAGACTGGCCACAGGAGCAATCATGCCGTGGTTAATTCTCATCGTGTCCGGGTCGCTGGAGGCCGTGTGGGCCGCAGCCCTGCACCGGACCTCGCAGGCCACGGGCCGCCACCGGATTGCGCCGGCCGCCGTCTTCCTTGTCTCCGTCCTGGCGAGTACGGGCGGTCTCGCTGTCGCGATGCAGTCCATCCCGACCGGCACCGCCTACGCCGTCTGGGTGGGCGTCGGTGTGGTGCTGACCTCCGCCTACGCCATGATCACCAAAGTTGAGCCGGCTACCGCCGGACGGATCCTGTTGCTTGGCGGGATCGTGGCCTGTGTGGCCGGCCTGAAGCTGGTGGCATGAGCATGGCAGCGAAACGCACGCCAAAATCAGCAGCGAAGGCGCCCGCAACCACCCTGGCATGGCTCATCCTGCTTGCCTCCGCCGTGCTGGAGGCGGTCTGGGCCACGGCCCTGGGGCTGTCCGATGGCTTCACCCGGCCGGTGCCCACGCTCGTGTTCGCGCTGACCGCGTCCCTGAGCATGGTGGGGCTGGGCCTGGCCGTGAAGAGCATTCCGCTCGGCACCGCCTACGCCGTCTGGGTGGGGATCGGCGCGGCCCTGACGGTCGGCTGGGCGATGGCGACCGGCGTCGAACCGGCCAGCCCCATGAAACTGCTGTTGATCGCCGGCATTGTGGGCTGCGCGGCGGGCCTGAAGCTCCTGCCGGCCCGGGAACCCGCGGCATCCCGGACGCTCCCGCCCAGTTAGTGCGTGCCCCGAGGGGCTACTCCGCGCGACACGCCGTGGCTCAGGCCTGTGCGCTGGCAGCAACTGGGCGGGAGCGTTGGAATACACCGGAGCGGACACGGGTTGCGGGTAGGAAACAGCGAACGGAGACCCAAGATGAACGCAGCAACAGTCCAACTCGGCGACGGCCTCGCGGTCAGCCCCCTGGGGTTCGGCGGCATGGCCCTGACCCCGGTGTATGGGGAGGTGGATCCGGCCGAGGCCCTGCGGACCCTGCACCATGCGGTGGATGCCGGCGTCAGCTTCATCGACACGGCGGACATCTACGGCGGGGGCAGCAACGAGGAATTGATTGCCCAGTTGCTCAAGGAACGCCGCGGCGAAGTGCAGCTGGCCACCAAGTTCGGGCTCGTGGGCAGCCCGGCCAGCGGCTACTCCGACATCCGTGGCGACGCCGCTTATGTGCGGCAGGCCGTGGACCGCAGCCTGCAGCGGCTGCGCACCGACACCATTGACCTGTACTACATGCACCGCCGTGACCTCCGCGTTCCGATAGTGGAAACCGTGGAGGCCATGGCAGAGCTTGTGCAGGCCGGCAAGGTGCGGCACCTTGGCCTGTCTGAGGTGACGGCCGAGGAGCTGCGTGAAGCCAGCAGCATCCACCCGATCGCCGCAGTCCAGAGCGAGTGGTCCATCTGGAGCCGCGATGTGGAACGCAACGTTGTTCCTGCCGCGGCCGAGCTCGGGGTGGGGTTTGTGCCGTATTCGCCGCTGGGCCGGGGATTCCTCACCGGCACCGTGGACGCGTCGACGCTGGGCAGCAACGACTTCCGCCGCAACATCCCGCGTTTCGCCGAGGCGGCGCTGGACGCCAACCAGGGCGTGGTCGCCGCTGTGCAGGGAGTCGCGGCTGAACTTTCCGCCGCCGGGCAGGCTGCAACTCCTGCCCAGGTGGCTCTGGCCTGGCTGCTCGCGAAGGGCCGCAAGCTGGGACTGCCCGTGGTCCCCATCCCCGGCACCCGCCGTGCGGACCGGATCGACGAAAACCTTGGCGCGCTGGCGCTCGACTTCACCGCAGCGCAACTGTCGAAACTCGACGCCGCTGCGGACGCGGTCGTCGGCTCCCGCTCGGCGAACCCCAGCTGGGTGTCCCAGGGCCGCGAATAGCGGATCCGTAGACTGAAGCCCATGGACTCGCTCATTCACTCGTTACGTGACATCACCATCCGCCGGATTTCGGTCAGCGAGATGGACAACAACGTGTATCTGCTCACGGCCAAGGCCTCCGGCGCGCAGCTCCTGATCGATGCGGCCGATGATCTGGCCGCCATCCAGGGGCTGCTTGCCGACGCCGCCGCGGATACCTCCGCGACGCCGAAGCTGGCGCTGGTTGCCACCACCCACCAGCACTGGGACCACGTCCGTGCGCTGCCGGCCCTGGTGGCGGCCACCGGGGTGAAGACGGCAGCCGGGACGGATGACGCCCACGAGCTGCCCGTGCCGGTGGATGTGCTGCTGGATCACGGGGACGTCGGCAACTTCGACGGCTTCGATGTGACGGCGGTACACCTGCGCGGCCATACCCCCGGCTCGATCGCGCTGGTGTACCAGGACCATGAAGGCCCGGCCCACATCTTCTCGGGGGACTCGCTGTTTCCCGGCGGCGTGGGCAACACCCAGAAGGATCCCGAACGGTTCGCCCAGCTGCTCAGCGATGTCAGCGAGCGGCTGTTCGAGGTATATCCGGAGGACACCGTGGTGCACCCGGGCCACGGGAAGCCGACCACCCTTGGCGCGGAACGCCCGCACCTTGAGGAGTGGCGCGCCCGCGGCTGGTAAACGGCGCTGCGCTTTGCGATTCGCGCTGCGCTTCCTGCCTTACGCTGCGGCCAGGGCCGGTCGCTGCGGGTATACCCGTAGCGACCGGCCCTTCGCGTAGCGCGAGCTATCTTGCGTAACGAGAACCCGAAGGCTTAGCGGCTGCGGCGTTCGTTCGACGCCGGTGCGGACGCGCGGCGGGGGCCGCCGCTGCGTGCCGGACGGCCTTCGCTGGAGCGGCCATTGCCGCCGCCTGCGTAGGATCCGCCCGAGGTGCCGCCGGTGTTGGAGGACCACACCGCCGAGTTCGCGCCGGTCTTGGCGCCGGCCGCACGCTGGCCCGTTGCCGGGCGACCGCCGCGCTGGCCGCCGGTTGCGCCACCCGTACGGGGTGCGCCACCGGTGCGGGGTGCGCCACCGGTGCGGGGTGCGCCGCTGCGGGGAGCCGAAGCGCCCCGGGCGTCGCTGCGCCCTTCTGAGGCGCGTCCGTCTGAACCACGGCCGGCCGAGGCGCGGCCGCCTGCAGCCGGAACATCGTTGCGGTGAGTGCCATACGAGGTTGAGCGGGCGCGGACGCTGCGGCGCTCGGCGCGCTCGGCATCCTGCCGGTCCTCGTTGCGCTCGATGACGCGGTCTGCCGCGTTGCGCGCGGCGGCCTGGCCTTCGTAAGCCACAGCACGGCGCTCGGCGCGGGGCAGATCGGTGCGGGGAGCTTCAGCTCCGACGCGTCCGCGTCCGCCACGGCCGCCACGGCCACCCGCGGTGGGTGCAGCCTGGGTGGTGCGGCGGGCGCGCTTGCGCTCGGCGTTGGCACCGGTGGAGTTGCCGCCGCCCTGGTTGGACTTGGCGGCCAGCAGTGCGGCGCGGGTGCGCGGATCGATCTTGTCGGCCATTTCGCCCACCAGTTTCGCAACCAACGGCGAGTTGGCGGTGGCGCGCTCGAAGTTGACGTCGACGCCGGCAGCCTTCATGAGCTTCTTGACGTCGGACTGCTGCTCCGGCAGGGTCAGCGTGACCACAGTGCCGTCGGAACCGGCGCGGGCGGTGCGGCCCGAGCGGTGCAGGTACGCCTTGTGCTCCGTGGGCGGATCCACGTGGATGACGAGCTCGACGTCGTCGACGTGGACGCCGCGGGCGGCGACGTCGGTCGCGACCAGGACGCGGACCTCGCCGGAGGAGAACTCGGCCAGGTTGCGGTCACGGGCGTTCTGCGAGAGGTTGCCGTGAAGGTCGACGGCGGGAATGCCGGCGTCCGTCAGGGTCTTGGCAAGCTTGCGGGCGTGGTGCTTGGTGCGCAGGAAGAGCACCCGGCGGCCGGCACCCGAAGCGAGCTCAACGATCAGCTGCTTCTTGACGGTCTGGTCGTTGACGACGAGCACGTGGTGCTCCATCGTGGTGACCGCGGCCTGTGATTCATCCACGGCGTGGGTCAGCGGGTTGGACAGGTAACGCTGGACGATCTTGTCCACGCCGTTGTCCAGGGTGGCGGAGAACAGCATGCGCTGGCCCTGGCTGGGGGTCATGTCCATGAGCTTCTTGACCACGGGGAGGAATCCGAGGTCGGCCATGTGGTCGGCCTCGTCCAGGACGGTGATCTCGACACCTTCGAGGGTCAGGACGCGCTGGCGGATCAGGTCCTCAAGGCGGCCCGGGCAGGCGATGACGATGTCGACGCCGGCGCGCAGCGCCTTTTCCTGGCGGGCCTGGGAAATGCCGCCATAGATCACGGTCGTGTTCAGGCCCATGGCCGTGGCCATCGGCTCGATGGTCGCATTCAGCTGGGTGGCCAGCTCACGGGTCGGCGCGAGGACCAGGCCCATCGGGCGGCCGGGCTTGCGGAAATGCTTGGCTTCCCGCTCAGCGAGTCGTGCTACAAGCGGGATGGCGAAGGCAATGGTCTTGCCGGAGCCGGTGCGGCCGCGGCCCAGGACGTCGCGTCCGGCCAGCGTGTCCGGCAGGGTCTTGACCTGGATCGGGAACGGCTCCACGATCCCCTGGGCGGTGAGGGTGTCAGCGAGGGCCTTGGGCGTGCCAAGGGCAGCAAATGTAGTCATAAGTTTCAAGGTCTTTCAGGCGGTATCCGTGCGGATATCGGCCCCCGGCGCCGGTTGGCTCAGGGGTTCGCCGAAGAAAAGTCAGGTGATCAACCGGCCAGCTGCTGGAAAAGCCGGCGGCCAGGACCAAATAGAACGCGTTCATCGACGCAGGATGTGCCTCTCACATGAAAAAATCCCACTCCCTGAACGGAATCCGGAAGGAATCCAGCAGGGGAACCGGTTGATGAACCGGGCCGATCATTCAAGACCAAAGTGGGCATCACTGCACATCAAGTTCCCTTAGTCTATCATCCGGCGGAGCCGGGGCCTCTTTCCCCCGTCAGCGCACCAGGCTGGGTGCCTGGAACAGCGGGACGTGCGACGCCGGCCGCCCGGGCTCCGCAACCAGCGGCGCCGAACCGTGCGTCGCTGCCGAACCGCTCGGGGCCTCCGCGCGCAGGATGAGCAGCGCCTCGGTGTCGATCAGCCTCCGCGTCCCGGTCCGGTCATCCAGGATCCAGAACAGGTCCGTGGCCGCCACGGTCCGGATCACTTCTCCCCGGTGGAACAGTTTGCCGTTGTGCCAGGCTTCAATCCCGTCCCCCACCGACAGCTCCGCACTCGAATAAACCTGCCGCGCGTCCCCCGCGGTCATGGCCTGCTCCTTCCCCGGATCCGGATTCACTCCAGTGTCATTCCGCTTTCCGGCTCCAGCCTCCACCACCGAGGTTTCGAGGGCGTTTCCGTGCGGTGATCTTCGTGTGTCAAATTTCCGCGGACTCGGATTTACCTGTGTCCCCGGCTGCCTTCCCCTGCCATGATGTGGGAGAGGACCCCACGACCGGCGAGGACAACGATGACAGAGCACGACCACCCCGAGCCCAACAGCAACGCCAGCGCAGCCCACGTCTGGGACGAGAAGTACCGCAGCCGGGCCAGGGTCTGGAGCGGCGAGCCGAACCCGCAACTGATCGCCGAAGCCGCACCCCTTCCACCCGGAACAGCCCTGGACCTGGGCTGCGGCGAGGGCGCGGACGCCATCTGGCTCGCCAGCCGCGGCTGGAAAGTGACCGCCGTCGACGTCTCCGCCGTCGCATTGGAACGGGCCGAAGCGCACGCACAGGAACGGGGCCAGGGCGGGAACATCACGTGGGTGCGGCAGGATCTCGCCACCTGGGTGCCCGGGGAACTCTTCGATCTGGTCACGGCCCAGTTCCTGCATTCCACCGTGATGCCATGGCAGCAGGCCCTGCAGTTGGCGGCCGCAGCGGTGCGGACCGGAGGAACGCTGCTGATTGTCGGCCACCACCCCGACGGGCTGCCGCCGTGGGGCCAGCATCACAATCACGCGGCGGAGAGGTTCTACACGGCCGAGCAGCTGGGCGCCGAACTGGGCATTGAGGAGCCTGAGTGGCGGGTCGACGTCGTCGACACCCGGCACCGGAGCGCCACCGGGCCCGACGGCGAGGCCGCCGCCCTGACGGACGCCGTGCTGCGCGCCACCCGCCTCACCGCGCACTGAGCCCGGCGCCGGCAGTCCGAAGAATCCTCCGGCGATCCCGCACCTTAGCGGCGACCTCGAGGGTTTCCGGGCCGGGCACCCCCAGATGTGACAGGGGACACGGGGCGACAGCTGGGGCAAGGTTTCTCGACAAATGTCGACTGTGAGGCTGCGGGGCGGGCAATCGCGCGGCCCGGACAGGGCTGGCATCGGCAGGCCGGGACCGGCGTCGAAAATTCCCGTCGTCGCGGCGGAGCGGGCCTTCCTCCTGCCTGGCACGACCCTCTTTCAGCATCCCCGGCGAGCCTCCGGACGACCCCCGACGGCGCCGGCCGGGCGTGCTGCGGCGCCGCGGCGGCCCCCGGATCCCGCCCCTACGCTTAATCCACACGACAAAGTGTTACCTCCATCACACTCCCGATGGACCCGTGCGGGCCTCCCGCGGAATGCCCTCCGCCCATGGCCCGCCTGTAACAAGGAAGAAGCCTCATGTCTGAACGCACCACCACGGCTGCCCCGAACCTTGCACCAGAGTCCCCCAGCAGCCACGGGCAGGAACCGCACCTCGCCCGCGCCCTGGGCAACCGCCACATCCAGCTGCTGGCCATCGGCGGCGCAATTGGCACCGGGCTGTTCATGGGCTCCGGCAAGACCATCTCCCTGGCCGGCCCGTCCGTCATTTTCGTCTACATGATCATCGGCTTCATGCTGTTCTTCGTCATGAGGGCCATGGGCGAGATCCTGCTCTCCAACCTGAACTACAAGTCCTTCAGCGACTTCGCCGGCGACCTCCTGGGCCCCTGGGCCGGCTTCTTCACGGGCTGGTCCTACTGGTTCTTCTGGGTGGTGACCGGCGTGGCCGACATCGTCGCGATCGCCGGATACGTGGACAAGCTGGCACCCGGCACACCGCTGTGGATCCCGGCCCTGATCACGCCGGTGGTGCTGATTGTGCTGAACCTCCCCAGCGTCAAGGCGTTCGGCGAAGCGGAATTCTGGTTCGCTATCATCAAGGTGGTGGCCATCCTCGCCCTCATCATCACCGGCATCGTCATGATCGCCACCCACTTCACCTCCCCCAGCGGCGCGGTGGCCAGCATGTCCAACCTGTGGAACGACGGCGGCATGTTCCCGCACGGCATGTTCGGCTTCGTCCTCGGCTTCCAGATCGCCATCTTCGCCTTCGCCGGCATCGAGCTGGTGGGCACTGCAGCGGCTGAAACGAAGAACCCCGAAAAGAACCTGCCGCGCGCCATCAATTCCATCCCGATCCGGGTACTGCTGTTCTACGTTGGCGCCCTCGTCGTCATTATGGCCGTCAACCCCTGGCGCAGCATCGACCCTGCCAGCAGCCCGTTCATCGGCATGTTCACGCTGGCCGGGCTGGGGATCGCCGCGGTGGTCATCAACCTGGTGGTGCTGACCTCCGCCGCGTCCAGCGCCAACTCCGGCATCTACTCCACCTCCCGCATGGTCTATGGCCTCGCCCAGGACGGCAACGCCCCCAAGGCCTTCGGGAAGCTGAGCCCCCGGAAGGTCCCGCAGAACGCCCTCCTGTTCTCCTGCATCTTCCTGCTGGCCGGGCTGATCCTGCTCTACGCCGGCGATTCCGTCATCGGCGCCTTCACCATCGTCACCTCAGTGGCTTCCGTGCTGACCATGTTTGTCTGGTCGATGATCCTCATCAGCTACATCGTGTTCCGCCGCTGCAGGCCCGCCCTGCACGCCGCGTCGAAGTTCAAGATGCCGGGCTCAGGCTTCATGCCCTACGTCGTGCTCGCCTTCTTTGGCTTCATGCTGGTGGCACTCGGCCAGGCCGACGACACCCGGCTGGCCCTGCTGGTGACCCCGGTCTGGTTCCTGCTCCTCGGCGGCGCCTGGCACTTCAACCGCCAGTCGCCGCTGCAGCAGGCCCGGATTGCGGAATGGAAGGCCGTCCGCCGCGCCGGGGAGGTCCCGGCAGCGGGCTAGGCACCACCCGCCTCCCGGAAACCCGGGAGGGTGTCATGTACAAACGAGCTCCGACCGGATCCACCGGCCGGAGCTCGTTTGTCTTATCGGCCGGCAGCGGCGGCGGACCGGCTCTGCCGGCGGCCGGCCACCCGCGGGGCGACCACAACCGCCGCGACGCCGATCACCGTAGTCAGGGCGAAGACCCCGCCGAAGGACGCCGCCGTCGTCGGGAACGCGGCAAAAATGATGCCCGTTGTGGCGAGGGACAGCGCCCCGCCGAGCGAGTCGGAAATGGACATCGCCGAACTGTTGAAGCCCTCGTCTTCCTTGCTTGACAGGGCCAGGGTCATCACGCTCAGTCGCGCATACATCAGCCCCATGCCGCCGCCGGCGAACACCCATGCGGTGATTACGACGGCGGCCGGCCAGCTGAGGACCGTGGCCACCAGCACCAGGGCGACGGCGCCGAGGACGAGGGCCGCACCGATTTGAACCGCGCGGCGGTGATCCAGGCGTGGCCCGAGCCGGCCCTGGACCGCGGATCCCACGGCCCAGGCGACGGCGCCGCCGGTCAGGGTCAGCCCGGCGAGGGTGGGTGAGAAAACGTAGCGCTCCACCAGCAGGTACGGGAGGTAGACCTCGGCGCCGAAGAACGCGGCCGAGGCCAGCCCGCGGGTGAGAATGACGCTCGGGAGGCCGCGGCGGGCGGTCAGGGTTCCCCGCGGCACCAGCGGGCGGACGGCGATGAGGGCCACAACGACCGCCGCCACGGCCACCATTCCGCCTGCCACCGGTAGCCGGGAGGACAGGTTGAGGCCGAGCACGGCCAGCGCCGCGAGGGCGGCCCACGCCAGCCTGCCGGAGCCCGCGGACTTCCGCGGAGCAGGAGTGGGCATGTCCCCCGGTGCGGCACCAGCCGGGGTTCCGCCGTCGGGCGTGCCGCGCAACCCGCGCAGGGCCGGCACGATCATCAGCAGGGCCGGCACCACCAGCCCCACCACCCCGAGGAACACCCAGTGCCAACTGGCCAGCTGCGCCACAAGCCCGGCAGCGAAGGGGCCCACCAGCGAGGGAATCACCCAGGCTGCGGAAAACGCGGCGAAGATCTTCGGATGCAGCTCGGGCGGGTAGACCCGGGCGATCACCACGTACAGTGCCACTGTCATGGCGCCGCCGCCCAGGCCCTGGACCAGCCGGCCGGCCACAAGGGCGGGCATGGTCACGGACGTCCCGGCGATGAGCAGGCCCAGCACAAACATGGCCACGGATGCATACAGCGGCCCCACGGGGCCGCGCCGGTCGGACCAGTTGCCGGCGGCCACCATCCCGATGACGCCCGTGGCGAGCGGTCCGGCGAACGCCAGGGCGTAGAGGGATGCCCCCTCCAGCTCGCGGCTGACCAGCGGCATGATGGTGGTGACCGCGAGCGATTCGAAGGCGGCCAGGAACACGAGGGCACAGGCGCCCAGGGTGACCAGCAGATAGTCGCGGTGGAAGATGCCGGCTGATTCCAGGCTCGGAGCGGGGGCGGTGCGGGGCAAGTGGCGGCCTGATCGATAGTGATGGACGGAATCGCGAGACCCAACCGACGTCGATAGCAAGGACCGGGCGGCGGTTCCTGGCGGATCCGGGATGTTGGCTAAAGGGGAAGCATGCCACAGCAGGCGGCGGGACGCAGCCCCCGGGCATCGGCGGGGTTCTATACTCGCGGGAAGACCGCGGCGAAAAGGACCCCCTGACGTGAGTGAACGCATTGGAATCATTGGTGGCGGGATCGTGGGCATCGCGCTGGCACGCGCCATTGTGCAGCGCGGGCTGGGCGAGGTCACCGTCTTCGAGAAGGAGGACCGGCTGGCCTCGCACCAGACCGGCCACAACTCGGGCGTCGTGCACGCCGGCCTCTACTACGCTGCGGGATCGCTGAAAGCGCAGTTGTGCACCGCGGGACGGACCGCCCTGCGGGACTACTGCCTGCAGAAGAATCTCCCCTACCGGGAAGTCGGCAAGCTGGTGGTGGCCGTCGACGAGTCCGAGCTTCCTGCCCTGGCCGAAATCGAAAAGCGGTCCCGGGCGAACGGTGTGCCTGGCCTCGCCCGGATCAACGACGTCGCGCGGCTGCACGAGCTCGAACCGCACGTCGCCGGCGTGGCCGCGGTCCAATCGCCGCACACCGCCGTCGTCGATTTCGCGGCCATTACCGAAGCGATGGCGCAGGACGTCCGCACGGCCGGCGGCACCGTTCTGCTCGGACAGGAAGTGGTGACAATGGAGGTCGAGGGCGCCACCGTGCGGGTCGGCACACCTGGCTCGGAGCACCGCTTCGACCGCGTGATCGCCTGCGCCGGCCTGCAGTCCGACGTCGTTGCGCGCCTGGTGGGAGCCGACCCTTCGCCGAAAATCCTCCCCTTCCGGGGCGAATACTGGTCGCTCAACCCGGAACGGAACCACCTGGTGCAGGGGATGATCTACCCGGTGCCCGACCCGCGGTTCCCCTTCCTCGGCGTTCACTTCACCCGCGGCGTGTACGACGACGTGCACGTGGGTCCCAACGCCGTCCCGGCACTCGCCCGGGAGGGCTACGGCTGGCTCTCGGTCTCGGCGAAGGACACCTGGGAATCCCTGCGGTGGCCGGGGGCAGGTCCGCTGGCGAAAAAGCACTGGCGGATGGGTGTGGATGAGATCAGCGCCTCCCTCGTGAAGTCGCTCTACTACCGCAAGGCGCGGCGGTTCATTCCGGAACTCACCATGTCGGATCTGACGGCGAAAACGGCTTCCGGGGTGCGGGCCCAGGCCTGGGGGCGCGACGGGGCGCTGCTGGACGACTTCGCCGTGGACCAGGTGGGGCCGGTAACACTGCTGCGGAATGCGCCGTCGCCCGCGGCTACCTCGTGCCTGGCCATCGCGGACTACCTCGTCGAGCATTACCTCCAGGGCCGGCGTTCCTGAGCCGTTGCCCCATTAATCTCGTCAGCCGCCGATGAAGCGGTTCCGCCCGGCACGGTAGCCGAACACCGCGGCCAGCGATCCGACGGCGAGGAACAGCACCCCGGCCGCCGCGAAGGACCCCGTGGCCTGGTGCAGCTGGCCGACCATCAGGGTGCCGGTGGACCCGACCCCGTAGCCCACTCCCTGCATCATCCCTGACAGGTGTGCCGCGGTGTGGCCGTCACGGGTGCGGACCATGATCATGGTGAGCGCGACGGCGGTCAGGCTGCCCTGACCCAATCCCAGCAGCCCGGTCCACAGCCAGATCAGCTCGAGCGGGCCGAAGATGCTCAGCGCGAAGCCGCCACCGGTCATGAGCGCCACCACGGTGTTGATCGCGCGCTGGTCCCGGAACCTGGTGGCAAGCGCAGGGGCGAACAATGACCCCAGCATCTGCAGCACGATCGAGACGGAGACGATCACCCCGGCCGTGCCGCCGTCCACCCCTCGTTCGCGCAGTATCGGAGCCAGCCAGGCGAAAACACTGAAGGACATCATTGCCTGCAGCACCATAAAGGTGGTCACCTGCCACGCGACCGCCGAGCGCCACACATTCACGCCGCCGTGCGCGCTCTGGTGCCGGCTGTGGCGCTGCCTGATGGCCAGCGGCAGGAACAGCAGAAGTACGACGCCGGCGGGCAGCGCCCAGAACCACAGCGCTGCGGTCCACTCCCCCGTCGCGCGGAAGACGGGGTAGGTGAAACCGGCGCCAAGGGCGGCGGAGGCGCAGATCGCCGTGGTGTAGAGGCCGCCCATCAGGCCGAGCCGGTGCGGGAAGTCACGCTTCACCAGGCCGGGCAGCAACACGTTGCACAGCGAGATTGCGGCACCGCAGGCGGCAGTCCCGGCCAGAAGTGCGGGAAGGTGCCCGGCGCCTCCGGCCTCCAGGGGCCGCAGCAGCAGCCCGGCGGTGAGCACCGCCATGGCGCCCAGCAGCACCCGCTCGGCCCCGAAGCGGCGGGCCAGGACGGGAGCCAGCGGGGCGAAGACCCCCAGCAGCGTTACCGGCGCTGTGGTCAGGACGACGACGGCCCAGCCCGGCAGCCCGGCGTCGGCCGTCACTTCCGGCAGTACCGCGGCGAAGCTGGAGAAGACAGTGCGGAGGTTCAGGCCGATCAGGACCAGGCACACGCCCAGGTAGGCCAGGGTGCGGCGGCTGCCGACCCGGGTGGGGTCCGCCGCGGGTACGTCGTCGATCTCGGCGTCCACCAGCAAGACCCGGCGGTCCCCGGTCTTGAGGCCGCTGACGGTGGAGTCCTGGGGGCTCTTCGGTACAGTCACGGTCCCCATTCTGGCAGGCTCCGCGCCGCCGGCCGTGTCAACAGCGACACTGACGGCCGTCCCGTCAGCTGGGCGCCCACCGGAACTCCACTATTCTGGAAGGGATGAGCGAAACCCCAGAGTCCCCCGAAACGCCGCAGACACCGCGCCCGGTGACCCCCGGCAGCCAGGCCTCCTTCGGCACCTATGGCGGCCGGCCGGTCAGCTTTGTGCGCCGCGGCACGCGCCTGCAGGGCCGCCGGCAGGTGGCGTGGGAGGAACATTCTGACCGGTGGGCCGTCGACGTCCCCCGCCACATCGCCAACACCTCCGTGCACCCGGACTACGTCTTCGACGCCGAAGCCGAATTCGGCCGCAAGGCCCCCTTGATCGTGGAGATCGGCTCGGGGCTCGGTGATGCCGTGTGCCACGCGGCCGAGGAGAACCCGGACAAGGACTTCCTTGCCGTGGAGGTCTATACGCCGGGGCTGGCCAACACGCTGATCAAAATCAACAGCCGCGGCCTGAGCAACGTCCGCGTTGTGGAGGCGAACGCCCCCGAGGTGCTGGCCACCATGCTGCCGGCGGCTTCCGTGACGGAACTGTGGGTCTTCTTCCCGGACCCGTGGCACAAGTCCCGGCACCACAAGCGCCGCCTCATTCAGCCGGCGTTCGCCGAGCTCGCCGCCCGGGCGCTCACGCCTGGCGGCCTGTGGCGGATCGCGACGGACTGGTCCAACTATGCCGTCCACGTGCGCGAGGTCTTGGCCGGCTCCCCCGACTTCGAGAACCTGCACGACGGCGAGCGCAGCGGCGCGGAGAGCCCCCTCACCCAGGTGTGGGAATCCGGCGTCGAGTCCCTCGTCGGCGGGGCCCCCGTCAAGGAGGGCCGCGCTCCCGTGAGCACGGAACACACCGGCCCCAACGAGGGCATCGATGAGACCGGCGGCTGGGCCCCGCGGTTCGACGGCCGGGTCCTGACGAGCTTCGAAAACAAGGCGCACGAGGCGGGCCGGCTCATTTTCGACCTCAGCTACCGGCGACGCTAGGACAGCCACTCGACGGTGCTGTTCCCGGCAGGCTCCGCATGGCACGATTACGGAAGAGGCATGAACCGGGCGGAACTCACGTCCGGCAGAAGCACGGAGCCAGTTGAGGGGACAGCATCAAAAGAGAACTGAAGGACGCAGCCGACGCGGCCGAAGACATCACCAATTCCCGCCCGCTTGAGCTGGTGGCCCGCGCCGGTTTTGCCGTGAGCGGCATCCTGCATCTCCTCATCGGCGTGGTCGCGATCCGGCTCGCCATGGGCGGGGAAGGCGAGGCTGACGTCAGTGGTGCCGTGGAGCAGCTTGGGAGCCAGCCGGCCGGTCCGCTGCTGCTGTGGAGCTCCTTCGCCGCCTGCGTTGCCCTCGCGATCTGGCAAACCAGTGATGCCATCTTCGATTTTGAGCACCTGCCGGCGAAGAAGAAGGCCGCAAAGAAGGCCAAAGCGGCCCTCCAGGCTGTGGTCTACGCCGGCCTCGCCCTCACCTTGCTGTCCTTCGCCAGCGGCGCCGGCAAGGACCACACCAGCTCCACCAGCGACCTCACAGCCTCCGTGCTGAAAGCCCCGGGAGGCTACGCACTCCTGCTCGCCATCGGCGCGGGGGTTGCCGTCGCCGGAATCGTCTATGCCATCCGCGGCTTCCGGCAGTCCTTCGCCAAGCACCTCCGCCTCCCCGCCTCGCACAAGGCACGGATGGCGGTGACCGTCCTCGGCGTCGTCGGCTACGCGGCCAAGGGCATCGCCCTGCTGCTGGTGGGGCTGCTGGTCATCATCGCCACCATCAAGGTGCACCCCGAGGAGTCCACCGGACTCGACGGCGGGTTGAAAGCCCTCCGTGACCAGCCGTTCGGCATGTACATGCTGGCTGCCGTCGGAGCTGGCCTCATCTGTTACGGCATCTTCATGATGGTGCGCGCCAAACTGGCCAAGATGTAATGCCCGGCGTGCACCGACCGGACACCCACACCCCCGTCCCCGGCCCCGCCTATGTCCTGGCCGGGACACTGATTTCGGACGGCGCTGCCACGGCTGACTCCGTGGTGGCGGTGGCTGGCGGAAGAATCGCCTATGCCGGCCCCCGGAGCGGCTTCGACGTTGCGCTCTTCCGCGGCGCGGAGGAGCTCAAGCTTCCGCCGGGCAGCTCGATCCTTCCCGGACTCGTCGACCTCCACTGCCACGGCGCGGCCGGCGGCGGCTTCCCCACCGGCGACAGCCATGCGTGCCGCGACGCCGTCAGCTTCCTGCACCGCAACGGAACAACCACACTGCTGGCCAGCCTCGTCACCGCGTCAGGGCAGGAGCTCGTCAGGGGAATCGGCGTACTGAGGCCGCTCGCAGACGAGGGCCTCATCGCGGGCATCCACTCCGAAGGCCCGTTCCTCGCCGTGGCCCGCTGCGGGGCGCAGGACCCGGAATGGCTGCGGACCCCGGACCCCGATTTGCTCCGCCGGTTGCTGGACGCGGCTGGCGGCACCCTCAAGACCATGACGTATGCCCCCGAGCTGCCGGGCGCCGACGGTCTGGTCAGCATACTCGCGGCTAACGGCGTCACCCCGTCGCTGGGCCACACCGACGCCGACGCCCAAACCACCGCGGATTCCCTGACCGGCGCGGCCGCGTCCCTGCGCGCCCGCTCCGGACCATCCGGTGCCTCCGGGCCCGGAACGGGCCGGCGGCCGACGGTGACACACCTGTTCAACGGGATGCCGCCGCTCCACCACCGGAGTCCCGGCCCTGTGGCGGCGTGCCTGCGCCTCGCCGCCCAGGGCGCCGTCGCTGTGGAACTCATCGGCGACGGCGTCCATCTGGACCCCGCGACGGTCCGGATGGTCTTCGAGCTGGTCGGCGCCGGCAACGTCGTCCTGGTCACCGATTCCATGGCGGCGACCGGTCTGCCCGACGGCGACTACGTGCTCGGTCCTGCCGCCGTGGTGGTGCGCGACGGCGTGGCGGCGCTGAAGAGCAACGGCGCCCTCGCCGGCGGCACGGCGACCCTGCTGGAAGTTGTCCGCCGCACGATCGGGGCCGGGGTCAGCCCTGCCGACGCCGTGAAATCGGCGACCCTGGTCCCGGCCAGGATCCTGGGCCTTGAGGCCGAGATCGGGAGCCTGAAGGCCGGCATGCGGGCCGACATTGTGGCGGTCGACGCCGACTTCGGGCTCGCCGCGGTCCTTCGCGGCGGTCAACCCCTGGCCCGCCCCGCCTCCTGAGCCGGGGGCGTCGTCGCTGTTATCCCCGCGGCACGGCGATGAGGGCCATGGTCTGCTGCTGCCCGTTCCGCATCTCAACGCTGGCGATGTTGGCGAGCTGCAGGGGCGTGGCTCCGGTGATCCTGACCCTGCCGCTCGGCGTTGCCGTCCACGCGCAGGCGCGGTCTTCGCCGCCGTCGCTGGCCTTCACCCATAGCGACAGGGTCCCGTCCACCGGGAGGCTCCGGCCCTCGACGGCGAGCTCAGTGCCCCAGGTCTTTTTGGCCATCCCCACCGTGAACTGCAGTCCGTCGCCGGCCTGGACGGAGTAGCTGGCGTCCGGTTTGGGCGGCTGGTTGAACAGCGGCGCGGCCAGGATTCCGAGCGCCAGGCACGCCGCTGCCGCGGCGGCGAGCGCTGCGGTCCACCGGCGTCGTATTCTCCGGCGCCGTGTGGACAGTTCGTCGAGGAGCTGCCGCGGCATGATGGCAGGCGCGGCGCCCGACGGCGGCGGTTCCGGCGTCGCCGGTTCCCGCCCGGCGGTGGCGGCAGCGGCACCGAGGGCGACGGCGTCGGGCACCGGGAGCGCGTCCAGCAGCGCCGGGAGGCTGGCCAGCTCGTCCAGCTCACGCCGGCAGTCCGCGCAGCTGCCCAGGTGCTGCTCAAAGGCGGCGGCCTCGCCGGGTTCCAGCCCGCCGAGCAGGTAGGCGCCGAGCAGTTGGTGCAGGTCCGTGGCGCTCACCGCTGCACCCCCATCTCATCAAGGATCGTCCGGAGGGCCCGCACGGCGTAGAACGCGCGGGACTTCACTGTTCCGCTGGGGATATTCAAACTGACCGATGCCTCCTGCACGGTGTAGCGGCGGTAATGAAGTGCCACCAGAACGTCCCGGTGCTCCGCGCTGAGCCGCAGCAGCGCCTCTTCCATCAGTACCCGGTTGAGGAGTTCGTCCACGCGTTCCTCGCCGCCGGCCGGGTCCCGTTCTGTCGCCTCGCGGGGCCGGCGCTGGGCCTTGCGATAGTTGTCGATCATGATGTTGCGGGCCGTCCGGAACAGGTAGCTGCGCAGGCTTCCCGTGATCTGGGGGGCCTGCTGCCAGACCCGCAGCACTGTTTCCTGCACGACGTCGTCCGCCATGTGCGGATCCCGGCAGGCACTCAGGACGAAACGCCTGAGCGCCGGCCCGTGGTCGCGGTAAATCGCCGCCACCACGTCTTCGTCGAGCGACATGACCGTCCTCCCCGGGTGGGTTTGTGCGCCTGTGCCCCTAAGACGCGCGGATCGCCGGAATGGTTCATGTACGGGTTCCGGGGCGCAGTCCTGTGAACCATTCTTGCCCCGCGGGCGTCGTAACGGTTAGCGCCGGCCTGGCCAGTTGGCCGGTTCGAGTCAAGGAGCAGCACATGAAAAAGAACCTCAGCATTGGCCTGTCCGCTTTCGCCCTCGCCGCACTGCTCTCCGGCTGTGCCGGCACCAGCGGGACTGCCACGTCCACGACGCCGGTGGCCGCCACGACGCCGCCCGGCAGTGCCGCAGCGGGTTCGGCTCCGGCTTCCACCTCGGCACCGGCCGCGGCCGGCCCGGATCTCAAGGTCGCGGATTCCACCGCCGGCAGGATCGTCGTCGACGGCAAAGGCATGAGCGTCTACTACTACACAAAGGACGTCAAAGACTCCGGGACGAGCACCTGCACCGGCGGGTGCATCGCCGCATGGCCTCCGGCCCTCGCTGCCGGTGACACGCCAACGGTAGACGGCGTCACCGGCACCGTGGGCACCATCGCCACCCCGGAGGGCAAGAAGCAGCTGACCATCAACGGGATGCCCGTGTACTACTACGCCAAGGATCTGGCGGCCGGGGACATCCGGGGCCAGGGCGTGGGCAGCGTCTGGTACCTCGTCGCCCCCTCAGGTGACATGATCACCGGCACCTCCGGGTACTAACTGCCGGCCACCGCTGTGCGCCGGCCATGGCCGGCGGCAGTTGTTCGGGCTCAGTCGTCCTCGACCTCGAACTCGACGGCGGCCAGAATCTCCTTGGTCTCCGGGTGGATCATGACCGCTTCGCGTTCGTCCTCGAGCATGAGGAACTCGCCCTGGTCCGTGGTGAAATGCCAGGCCAGGGTGGTCTGGCCGTCGTGGTCATAGTTGGGGTCGCCCATGGTGATCTTCAGGAGGGCGTGGCCTGCCACGTCGCAGAGCTCGCGGATGATCATCTCGAATTCCGGCATGTCGAGCAGATCATCTTCGGCGGCCTCGGCCTGGCGCTCCGCCAGGTTCGGGATCCGGGACACACGCTCGGCGATGTGGCGGTCGAGCTCCTCCTCGTCCAGGACCAGGAGGTCTGCCAGGCCCCGGAGCCACGCGGCGTTCAGCGCGATGATGTCTTCGGTCTCCAGCAGGGTTTCGAACTCGCTGTCGAGCTCTTCCAGGAGTCCAACCACGTCCGGGACGCCGTCCGCGCCGCCGTCCAGATCCGCATCCCCATCAAGATACGCGTCTGCTTCCTCCTCGGAGAGGGAATCGAAGGCAGCCACGGTGCGGTTGAAAAGGTCCCGGTGAGCGGCGGCCCCCATGCTTTCGAGCCCGGCCCGGATGTAGGCGTCGATGTCCTGGCGTTCGGGCGCGGTAAAAACGTACTGGGCGAACCCGCCGCCCAGCGACTGCGTCAGGTAGAAGTCGACGTAGTAGCTGCGCAGGGCGTTCGGCGCGATTTCCTCGATGTCGAGCAACTCCGCGTACATGGCATTGACCACGTCCACGTTTGCGTCAACGACGTCCGCGTCGCTGCCTTTGATGGCCGCCCGCGGCAGGACCGTCGCGTAACCGGTGGCGGGCAGGGTGGTGGAAAGGCCGTTGCTCATGGAAAATCCTCACTGCTTAAGGCGGGTGGTGCTCCGATCCCTTTCACGGTACGTGGCACCGCCGGCGCTGCGGTTGAGCCGCAGCTGAACGTCCGGCGAAGTTTGGGTGACCCGGCCACCGCTCTTCACGTTGCGCCTTCGTTCGGACGTTTAAATCCCGGGCTCTTTTGCGTCCCAGCACGGTCCATAATCCGCCCTAAACACGTGGACTGGCATTTAAAATATAAGTAGGTATGGTGATGGGTAGATAGCGTTTAGAAAGGCGTGATTTCATTGTCAGGAAAGTCTCCCAGAAATATCAATGCCAAGAAAACGGGAAAGTCGATTCTCGAAAAGAGAGCCGAGAAAAAGGCAAAAAACGAAACCAGCGAAATTCTGTTCGCAAAGCCGCGCAAAAGCCAGAGGTGACACCTAAGCCCTGATGCACCAGCGGCAGGCAGGTCACGGCGACCGGCGGAGACGCAAGCCACCAAGTGCGTCGGTCCAAGTTCGCGCTCAACGGCAAAATGCACGCCAAACGGACGATACCGGGCGTTACACAATGCTTCGACCGGGCACCGGGTGATTTCCGGTTGGGCCGCGTTTCAGGCCTGTGGAAATGTCGATTGTTCAAACACAGAAAGACCCAGTCATGCGCCAGACTCGTATCGCCTTGATTATCCCGGCCCGCCTTAGCCACCCCATTCGCGTCGAGGAGATCGACACGTCTCTGGCCACACGGCAGACCCTGGTTGAAGGGAACGTCGGAGCAATCAGTTGCGTGGATTGGCACGCCTATCTGAACGACGAGGCAGACTTCATCCCCCTGCCCCTGAACGCCCGGGCCGAAGTGCTGATCCGCGAAGCAGGTCTGCATCTCGAGGAGACCGTCAGCGGGACGGTTGTGTTCCTCGGCCACAAAAACAACGGCGACGAAGCAGATGCACCTGCACACCTGCTCCGGCTGGCCGCGCGCCTCTTCGACACAGCGCGCCCGGCACCGGTCATGGTCCAGTAGACGAAGCACTCACTGTGGTCCCTTGTCCCGCGGGTTCGGGGAGTCCCGCCAGACTCGCTAAGATGGATCAGATGACCAACTGCTGAAAGTAGTGCGCACATGCCATCCCATCCGGACGAGAGTGCGGCACTGGCAATACAGACTCCCGCGATCAACGACCGCTCCCTGGCGGCCGGGCTTGCCTACGCCATGGGGAGCCGCGTGTCGGGTATTTCCTTCGACGCCGCCACCGGGCTCATGCTCGGCAAGGTGCGTGGCGGCTCCGATGTGCCGTATTCGACGACGGCGAAGCTGGTCCGCAAGGCGGGCGGCTGGAGTTGCACCGTGGGGGTGTGCAGCTGCCCGGTCCGGAAGGACTGCAAGCATGTTGCCGCCCTGTTGTTCGCGGCCGAGGACAACCCTGCGATCCGTGTCCAGCTGCTGGCCCCCGCCGACGTCAGCCGGCGGTCCCGGCCGGCCCCGGTGCTTGACGTGCCGGACTGGGAACAGGCGCTCAGCCCGCTGATTGCCCAGCCGGGAATCACACAATCCACCAATGGCATCCCGCTGGCACTCCAGTTCGAAATTGAAGAACCCGCCCCGCACTTCTCCTACACCGGGCGCCGCGACCCGCTGCGCAGCGTCCGCCAGCTGAAGGCCCGTCCGGTGATCATGGGCGCGAAGGGAAAATGGATCCGCGGCGACGTCTCCTGGAACACCCTGAGCTACCTGAGCTACCGGCGCGAGTGCAATGAGGCCCACGTCGAGTGGATGCAGGAGTTCCTCGCATCACACACCGCCCTGGCGAACCGCCAGCACGCGGGGACGGGGCTGTGGCTGGGCCTGAACACCTACGCCGGCAAGAACCTGTGGAGCCTGCTGTCCCAGGCCCGGAAGATCGGCGTCGCCCTCGTCCACAGCCGGGGTTCGGAACCCGTGCGGCTCGTCGAGCAGCCCGCCGCCGTCGGGCTCAACCTGGCCCGTTTCGGGACCGCGCCGGTCCCCGCCGAGGCGGACGGCACCGTTGTGCTGCCGGCTGCCGGCGGCGCGGACGACGGCGGACTGTCGCTCGCCCCCACCATCACCGTTGAGGGGGAGGTGGTCGATCCGGCCTCCGTCGGGACCATCGGACGCCCCGCCCACGGGATCTTCCTGACCTCCGGCCCGGACGCACTGCCCGGCGCCGCACCGACGGACTCCCTCATTACGCTCGCCCCGCTGGAAGGCGGCCTCAGTGAGGAACTCCTGACCTTCGTCACGGCCGGAACCACGCTGCACATTCCGGCCCGGGACGAGAGCCGTTTCCTGACCGGCTTCTATCCCAAGCTCAAGCAGAGCGCCCGGGTCACAGCCTCCGACGAGTCCGTGGAGCTGCCCCAGCTGGCCGCACCAACCCTGTCGCTGCTGGCCAACTACGGCGCCGACCACCGGGTCCGGCTGCACTGGGAATGGCATTACAAGTCAGGCAAGCTCGTCACGGCCCAGCCGCTGTGGCGCCACCCCGGCGATCACGGCTACCGCGACGACCCTGCCGAGGCCCGCATCCTGGAGGCCGTCGGGCAGCCCTGGGATGTGGTTCCAGCCTTAGGCGAGTCGGCCACGGGTGGCTGGGGAACGCCGCGGCTGACAGCCTCGGCGGAACTCAGCGGCCTGGACACCCTGGCGTTCACCGAGGAGCTGCTCCCGGGGCTCCGCGAGGTCCCCGGCGTTTCGGTGGACACGGCCGGCGAAATCGCCGACTACCGGGAGGCCGAAGAGGCGCCGGTCGTGTCCATCTCCACGAAGGCCACCGAGCAGCGGGACTGGTTCGACCTGGGCATCCAGATTTCCCTGGAGGGCCAGCCGGTGTCCTTCGCGGCCGTTTTCTCCGCGTTGGCGGCCGGCCAGACCAAGATGCTGCTCCCCAGCGGGGCCTATTTCTCCCTGGACCTGCCCGAACTCCACCAGCTCCGGGCCCTGATTGAAGAGGCCCGGGAGCTGCAGGACAACAAGGACGCCCCGCTGCAGATCAGCCGATTCCAGGCCGGGCTCTGGGACGAGCTGGCGCAACTCGGCATTGTGGACCAGCAGGCCGCGGCCTGGCGCGAGGCTGTCGGCGGGCTGCTGGAAGGCGGCGTGAAGGGCCTGCCGTTGCCGGCGACCCTCAATGCCGAGCTTCGCCCGTACCAGCTGGAGGGCTTCAACTGGCTCAGTTTCCTCTACCGACACGGACTCGGCGGGGTACTGGCCGATGACATGGGCCTGGGCAAGACCGTGCAGGCGCTGGCGCTGATCTGCGCCGCCAAGGTCGCGGCAGTTGCACCCGCTGCAGCCGCCGACGGCGGCGCTGCCGCCACGGCGCCTGGCGCTGCGCCTTTTCTGGTGGTGGCCCCCACAAGTGTCGTGGGCAACTGGGAGGCCGAGACCGCGCGGTTCGCGCCCGGTCTCACCGTGCGCGCCATCAGCGAAACCTTCGCCAAGAGTGGCTCCAGCCCCACGGAGGCGATGGCCGGTGCGGACATCGTCATCACCTCCTACGCCCTGTTCCGGATCGACTACGAGGCCTACGCCTCCAAGGAGTGGGCCGGGCTGGTCCTGGACGAGGCCCAGTTCGTCAAGAACCACCAGTCCAAGGCCTACCAGTGTGCCCGGAAGCTTCCGGCGGTGTTCAAACTCGCGATCACCGGTACCCCGCTGGAGAACAACCTGATGGAGTTCTGGGCGCTCACCTCGATCGTGGCGCCGGGGCTCTTCTCCAGCCCGAAGCGGTTCGCCGAGTCCTACCAGAAGCCGGTCGAAAAGAACGGCGACAAGGCCCAGCTGGACAAGCTCCGGCGTCGGGTCCGCCCGCTGATGATGCGGCGCACCAAGGAACAGGTCATCCACGACCTTCCGCCCAAGCAGGAGCAGATCCTCGAGGTCGTGCTGAACCCGCGGCACCAGAAGGTCTACCAGACGCACCTGCAGCGCGAACGCCAGAAGATCCTGGGACTGATCGACGACGTCAACAAGAACCGCTTCACCATCTTCCAGTCCCTCACGCTGCTGCGGCAGCTCAGCCTGGATCCCTCGCTGATCGATCCCTCGCTCTCGGGAGTCCGGTCCAGCAAGCTCGACGTACTCTTCGAACAGCTGGAGGACCTGGTGGCGGAAGGGCACCGCGCCCTCATCTTCAGCCAGTTCACCGGCTTCCTGGGCAAGGTCCGCGAGCGGCTCGTCGAGGAGAACATCGAGTTCTGCTATCTCGACGGCAGCACCCGCAACCGCACCGACGTCGTCAATGAGTTCAAGAACGGCGCCGCCCCGGTGTTCCTGATCAGCCTCAAGGCCGGCGGCTTCGGCCTGAACCTCACGGAGGCGGACTACGTGTTCCTGCTGGACCCGTGGTGGAACCCTGCCTCGGAGGCGCAGGCAGTGGACCGCACCCACCGGATCGGGCAGGCCCGCAACGTCATGGTGTACCGGCTCGTCGCCAAGGACACCATCGAGGAAAAGGTCATGGCCCTCAAGGCCCGCAAGTCCCAGCTGTTCGCCGACGTCATGGAAGGCGACGCGCTTTCCGGCGGGGCGCTCACGGCCGACGATCTGGCCGGGCTGTTCAACGACTGACCCGTTGTTTCCGCCGGTCAGCGCAGGCTGCTCCCCGGATACCTAAGAATTCGCCAGCGGCCAGAGTGCTCGATCGGTCGCTTCAGGCGTCTTCCGCTGGCCGGGACGCCTCCTCGGCAATTTTATCCCTGTTTGCGGGAGGTATCCGGGTTATCGAATTCATCAAACCGTGCAAACGCAACGCGAGTTGAACGTCGAGGCTGAGGGCTGGGTCCTTCCATCCGGGCCCGATGAGCGCGGTGATTCGTTCGAGCCGCTGGTAGAGCGTGTTCGCGTGGATATGCAGTGCCGCACACGTGCGGGCGTGGTGTTGCGAGAGTTCCAGATATGTCGACAGCGTCGTGGCCAGGCTTCGCCCATAGTCATGGTCGTGGCTGAGCAGCGGGCCAAGTGTCTGTCGGACGAAGACTGCGAGCTGGTTTCGACCTGCTTGACTGAACACCGAGCGATAGATGCCGAGCTCTGATACTTCTGCGATGTCGCGCGAACGTCCAAGTGCGTTGAGCACTTCCGTGGTCTGCTGGGCTGCCTCGTGGGCTGACCGCACAGCGCGAACGCCACTCCCGCTTGGCGCAATGCCTATCGCACCGGGATAGCGCCCGTCCGCGAGGCGTTGCAGGCACTCCTTCACCGCCTCCACCGGTGCCCCGGGCAGGAGAATAACGATATGTTCGGCGTGCTGTCCGGACCAGCCGTCGAATTCTTGGGCCAGACGGAAGGCCAGGCGGCGGGCCTCCTCTGCGTCGCCCGTTCCGGGGTCGGCCGACACCACCACTACTGCTGACACTTTGCCGATATCGATGCCCACGGATGCCCCGTGCCGGGCCACACTTTCTTCATCCGCCTGGCTCCAAAGCAATGTGTTGATGAACTCGCTGCGGGTGCGAAGTTCGACTTCGGCGAGCGAGCGCTCGGAGGCAACCATGATGGCGACGGCGGTTGAGCCGATTGAGAGCAGCCGAATGGCCTCTTCGTCGAGCGGTACCTGGCTTTCAGCAACAAGGCAACCGCCGTATCCGGCCGACAACAGGACAGGCACTGCGACCCGGTGTGTTGCTTTTAAGCTGGCGCCGAGCGGAACAACGGACGTTGAATTGGAAAAGAGAGATGAAAACTCGGGATTCTCGGCATTCTCGAACCTCACTTGCACACCGACGGCATGTTCAAGGTCGCGGAGTATGTCTGTGAGCCGGCCGCCGCTGATCACGATCCCGTTGAGCCTCTCCCGCAGGTCGAATGCGCGCTGGCGCGTGTCATCTGTTTTCTTCAGGGCCGCAATGGCACCACGCAGGGCTTCGGCGGAGCGCTGTTGCTGCTCGAACAGCGTGGCATTGCGAATTGCAACAGATGCATGCGCGGCGAGGGCCGCCAGGAGCTCGATCTCACGTTCCGTGAATTTGCGGGGGCTGCGGTTTGCGGCCAACAACACCCCTAGGGCCTCGTTGCCGACCATCAAGGGAACGCCGAGAATGCCGCCGAGATGTTCACTGGATGCGGCGTCGTCTACATGTCGAATGTGGTCGATCCCGCGGTCCTTCAGGTAATCCTCCGTCCAAAGAGGCTTCCCGGCACGCAAAACTTCGCCGCCCAGTCCCTGTCCGGGGCCGATTTCAATGCCCCCCAGCACAGATCCCATTGAGCCGTCCGAGACCTCGATGCGCAGGTTGTCCCCCTCATGACGAAGCATAAGGTAGGCAACGTCGGTAGCCAGAAGGCGCCGGGCCTGCATAGCGACTTCCAGCAGGACCTCACGTGGTTCGCGCAGGGTGGCAAGCCTGCGGGCGAGGGCATTGAGCACGGTGAGTTCATCGGCGTGCTGCCGGCGCTCCGAAAGCCGCTTCATGATGGCCAATACCTTCCCGGTTTGGCGCTCAATCTCCTCATGCATGGACTCCGGGGATTCGTCCAAGAGCCGCTTCCGGTAGCTCTCTGCCTCGGACAGCTGTCCATCACCGGAAAGGAGGTCGAGCCACCCCCCTAAGTTCGGTGGATGGCTCGTTCTCCTCAGTCCGGCGGAAACGTCGTTCGCATCGATTGGGGGCACGTTTCAGTATCGCACGATGCGTTTTACTCGCTCCGGGTCGGCTCCAGCGCTTCTGCGGAGTCCTGCTTCAGCGTGGATTTCATTGCGATGACTACCAGCCCGGCCAGGACCATGACGGCGCCGACCACCCACATGCCCGCCTGCTGAGACCCTGTCAGCTCCGCCAGCTGGCCGGTGATGTAGGGGCCCACAAAGCCGGACAGATTGCCAACAGAGTTGATGAGCGCAATGCCCGCGGCCGCTGCGGCCCCGGAGAGGTAAAGGGATGGCAGCGGCCAGAAGGTGGGTAGGGCCGCGCAAATTCCCATGGTGCAAACGGTGATGGCGGCCATGGCAGCAAACGGTGAATCGAGGTAGAGCGCTATCGGGATCGCAATTCCGCCGATGATGGTCGGGATGGCAACATGCCAGATTCGCTCACCCGTCTTGTCTCCGTGCTTGGCCCAGAAATACATGGAGAAACAGCCAAACACGAACGGAATTGCGACAATAAAGCCCTGCTGGATGACCGAAAAATCGGTGTTGAACTCCTTCTTGAACCCCGCGACAATCGTTGGCAGGAAGAAACTGATGGCATACAAGCCATAGACGATGCCGAAATAGACGAACGCCAGCGCCCAGATGCGTCCCTGAGTTAGGGCCTGCTTGATGGATACGTGGGGGCGAGCCGCGGTGTGTGCGGAATCCGCGTCCATCTCCTGTTCCAGCCAGGCCCGTTCGTCATTGGCTAGCCATTTGGCGTCGGCGGGCCGCTCAGTCAGATAGAACCAGCAGACCACGCCCAGAACGACGGCCGGCAGGCCTTCGATCAGGAACATGAACCGCCAGCCGTCCAGACCAAACATGATCTGGTCGCCGGCGGTAATCAGCCAGGACGACACCGGCGAGCCAATCGCGGCGGACAACGGTACAGCAAGTATGAACAGGGCTACGGCTTTGGCCCGCTCACGCTTGGGGAACCAGTAGGTGAGGTAAAAGATGATGCCGGGGAAAAACCCCGCCTCGGCGACACCAAGCAGAAAACGCAATAGATACAGGGTTTCCGCGTTCGGGACGAAAGCCATAATGGTGGCGATAATTCCCCAGCTGACCATAATCCTGGCTATCCAGCGGCGGGCCCCAAACTTGTGGAGAGCCAGGTTGCTGGGAACTTCCAGAATAAGATATCCGATGAAAAACAGCCCGGAAGCCAAACCAAAGGTCGTGGCCGTCAGCCCCAGTGCTGCGTTCATGCCGTGGGGTGCTGCGAAGGCTAGATTGGTCCGGTCCAGATAGTTTATGAAATACAGCAAGCCAAGAAATGGGGACAGCCGAAAGGCCACCTTGCGCAGCACGCGTTTGCGCATCGCCGGATCCGCGGCCTGCTGCCGGTTTATCGTCTTCATGGGGCTCCTCATTGAGTTGGATGAGTACAGGGCGGCGCATTGGCACCATTGCCCCCGTCGCTGCGTTTGGCGGCAGCGCCGGGTTATCCGGCGTCAGCGCGATGGCCTACGACATCGTCGTGTGGAAATGCCTTGCCGGGATTCAGCGTCCCGCGGGGATCGAGCGCGGCCTTAACAGACTGGTGCATTCTTATTACCCTTGGTTCCAGTTCGTCAGCGGCGCCGGAGAGCTTAAGCAGGCCGACGCCGTGTTCGCCGGTTACCGTACCGCCCAGGGCGCGGCAATCCTCGACTATCTCGTCGAAGGCGGCCTTCGCCCGAGCTTTTGCCGGAATGTCGTCCACGGGCGCAATTATGAGTGGGTGCAGGTTGCCATCGCCGGCGTGGGCAATATTGGCAATGACAACGTCGTGCCTCGCCGCTGACGCCTGAATCCGGGAGAGCATCTCAGGAACGGCCGAGCGCGGTACGCAGACGTCCTCCGTCAGAACCGGGCCGAGGCGTTCGAGCGCCGGGTAGGCCATGCGCCGGGCTAGAAACAGCCGGGCGACGTCTGCGGGCTCGACGGCTTGCTCGACGTTAGATCCGCCTGAATCCCTGAAGATTACTGCCACGCGGTCAGCCAACTCGAGGCCAGCCGTTCCTTGTTCATCGATCTTGGCCAGCAAGAGCGCGTCGACGTCTGCGGGAAGACCGAGATCCAGCCACTCGTCTACCGCTCGCAGGCAGGTACGGTCAATGAGTTCCAAGGCCGCAGGGACGATCCCTTCAGACGTGATTGCAGCCACGGCGACGCCCGCTGCCCGCAAAGACGGGAAGTATCCAACAATGCCCTGTTCCTCACGCCCTGCCAGCGGCAGGAGCTTGACGATCACCTCCGTGATGATGCCCAAGGTTCCTTCCGAGCCGACCATCAGGCCGGTCAGGTCGTAGCCGGTGACGCCCTTTGCGGTGCGGTGGCCGAGGTGGACAATCTCCCCGTCGGCGAGGACCACGGTCATGCCGAGCACGTAGTCGCGTGTAACGCCGTACTTGACGCAGCATATGCCGCCCGCGTTGGTGGCTGCATTGCCGCCGATCGTGGAAATGCCTGAGCTTGCCGGGTCCGGCGGGTACCAGAGCCCGACGGCGGCCGCAGCGTCCCGGAGGGCTTCATTGATGACGCCGGCCTGTGCGACGGCAAATCGCTCATCGGCGTTGATCTCAACGACATCATTCATGAGCTCCAGCGAGAGGATGATGCAATTTTCCACACTGTTCGCACCACCAGAGAGCCCGGTTCCCGCACCCCGGGGAACTACGTGGATTCCGTGTTCATCGGCAAAGCGGACGACGTTCGCCACTTCTGATGTGGTGCCAGCCAGCACTACTGCGAGGGGTGTCTCGAACGGCGCCCATTCAGCGTCGTCATGGCTGTAAGCCTGAAGGGACTGGTCGTCGGTGAGGACCTTCCCGATTTCCACCAACGAAGCCAAATCTTCCGCTAAATGGTTGGAAATCACTGCCGTCCTTATCATTCTGTTAATCCTTTACCGTCTGTCCTCTGACTAGTGAGAATTAGCCCAGAGACAACGGTAACGCGAGACGCAGGTCACAACAATGCAGAATATGTCCATAAAACTGCGTCGGTTACGGATATTTAGTCCATGGGCACGCGAGCTTGCCCCAAACTGGACATTCTGCGGTCCACTGCCGGTCCGCCGCCACCAAAAAGCCGATCGGAATCTATGTGGCGGTCGCAGTCCCGCAGCGGTTCTCTCGCGTCAGCACCATCGCCGTGATAACCCTTGGCCATGTCGTCCCTGGCGCTTTTGCGCACGGCGCGGGCAGCGCCGTCGACGCCGGCCCACTCCCCCACCGACGTGCTGCAACTCACCGAGATCTCCGAGGTCCTCGGCGAAGCAACCGCCGACAGACCCGAGCCCCAGGCACAAATCCGCTTCTCACCGGCGCCCGCGCCCGGGCGGTCTAAAGACTCGCGGGCACGTCATCGTCGACCCGTTTGTTGGGAGTCACACCCCAGCGGGCCGCCCTGCCTGCAGGAGCGGCGCGAAGAACGCGCCGAGCTCCGCCGTCGCCGTCAGGGGCAGGACGTTGGCCACATACTGGTCCGGGCGGACCACCACCACGACGCCGCCGCGGTCCAGGCCGCGAAGCTCGAAGATGTCCGCCTTCGGATCGGTGGCGTAGACCTTCTCGTAGTCCGTGAGCTGGAACGGGCCCACCAGCGGCTTGAACACTGGGGGGACCGCCCCGATGTCGACGCCCGTGTGGTCCTGCTGGTAGATGACTTTCACGTCGAACCACGCGTCGAGGTCGGCCCCCTTGGGGGTGGCGGCGAGCGGAGAGTCCGGCGCGGTCGCGATCCAGTCGGCGAAGTCCATGGTGGGTGACGGGGCACCGGCCGCTGCTGCGTCGGCAAAGACGTAGATGCGCCACCGCCCGTCCGCCGTGGCGTGGTGCCCGAGGTGGATCGGGTTGGTGTCGCAGACCCGCACAACGGACGCGGATTTGAAGCGCTTGCCGATGGTGAAGCCGGCGGCCAGGTCCTGGTGGTCGGCCTCGCCGATGAGCATGGACGGGGCGTACTGGGTCATGAATCCGGCCGGGAACTCGGCGGTGCTCACGTAGAAGTCCTCGAGCTCCGAGGGGCTTTCGAATTCCTCGGGCTTCTTCGCCATGAGCGTCGACCACTCCTTGTCGAAGTCGATGAGGTTCTTCGCGATGACCTGGCGCTCGGCCGAATACGTGGACAGCAGGCTTTCCGGGCTGCGGCCCTCGAGCACGTGCCCGAGCTTCCAGCCCAGGTTGAAGCCGTCCTGCATGGAAACGTTCATGCCCTGGCCGGCCTTGGCGCTGTGCGTGTGGCATGCGTCGCCGGTGATGAACACGCGCGGCGTGCGCGTGCCGAGCTGGTCCGGCAGGACGTCGTCGAACCGGTCCGTGAGGCGGTGGGCGACCTCGTACACGCTGTGCCAGGCAACATTGCGGACGTCGAGGGTATAGGGGTGGAGGATCTCATTCGCCTGGGCGATGATCTGCTCGATGGTGGTGCTGCGCACGGCGCCTTTGTCGTTCTCGTCGACTTCGCCAAGATCGACATACATGCGGAAGAGGTAGCCGCCTTCGCGCGGGATCAGCAGGATGCTGCCGCCGGTGCCGGACTGGATCGCGCACTTCGTGCGGATGTCCGGGAAGTCCGTGACGGCGAGGACGTCCATGACGCCCCAGGCATGGTTGGCCTGGTCGCCCGCGAGTGTGCAGCCGATCGAGTCCCGGACCTTGCTCCTGGCGCCATCCGCGCCGACGACGTACTTCGCCCGGACAATGCGCTCCCGGCCCTCATCGGGGCCGGCAGTGTGGACGAGGGTGACGGTGACGGGATACTCGCCTGCGTCGGAGACCTCGAGGCTCCGGAACTCCAGGCCGTAGTCAGGCGCCATGCGGGTGGGCGCGTTCGCCATGAACTCGCCGAAGTAATCCAGGACGCGGGCCTGGTTGACGATGAGGTGCGGGAACTCGCTGATGCCGGTCGTGTCGTCCACGGCGCGGGCGGACCGGACGATCCGTGACGGGTCCGCGGGGTCCGGCTTCCAGAAGGCCATCTCGGTGATGCGGTAGGCCTCGGCGATGATCCGCTCGGCGAAGCCGAAGGCCTGGAAGGTCTCCACACTCCGGGCCTGGATGCCGTCGGCCTGCCCGATGGGGAGCCGCCCGGCGCGGCGCTCCACGATCCGGGTGGTGATGCCCGGGAACTGGGACAGCTGCGCGGCGGTGACAACGCCCGCCGGTCCGGTGCCCACAATGAGCACGTCGACCTCGTCAGGAAGCTCTGTGGGCCGATCGATGCCGACGCCGGCAGCTGGCTGGACTCGCGGGTCACCGGATACGTAACCGTGGTGGTGGAACTGCACGGGCTTTCCTCACTTCGCTGTGTGGCACTTCGTGGTGTGGCGGACTGTCGCCGTCGGGGTGTTCGATATTAGAACTTGACGTTCGATAATAGAACTCATATCTCCAGGCAAAACTGTACGGCAGATATGACGCGGGTTACAAGTACCCGGAAAACTCCCGCAGGCAAGGGGTTGACGTCCCACGATTCCTGGGCAATAGTTTTCGTATACGATTTCGTACTCGATGAGGAGTAATTCTTGGAACAGGTCACCGACCACCTCCTGGCCGCCGCGCGCAAGGTCATCGCGGTCCACATCAACTACCCCAGCCGGGCAGCGCAGCGGGGCCGGACACCCGGGCAGCCGTCGTATTTCCTGAAGCCATCCTCCTCCCTGGCGCTCAGCGGCTCAACGGTGGAACGTCCCGCCGGCTGCGAACTCCTCGGTTACGAAGGCGAGATCGCCCTGATCATCGGCAAGCCGGCCCGGCGTGTGGCCATCGAGGACGCCTGGAACCACGTCGGGTGGATCACGGCCAGTAACGACCTCGGCGTCTACGACCTCCGCTACGCCGACAAGGGCTCCAACCTCCGGTCCAAGGGCGGCGACGGTTTCACGCCGGTGGGCCCGGGACTGATCGCCGCGGACGCCGTCGACCCGGCACAACTGCGGATCCGCACCTGGCACAACGGCGACCTGGTCCAGGACGATACCACCGGTGACCTGCTCTTCCCGTTTGCCCGCCTGGTCGCTGATCTCTCCCAGCTGCTCACCCTCGAGGAAGGCGACATCATCCTCACCGGCACCCCCGCCGGGGCCTCCGTGGCCAAGCCGGGCGACGTCGTCGAAGTTGAAGTCAGCACGGAAAGTACGACGGCGGGCGCCGCCGCTGCCGGCTTCTCCACGGGCCGTCTGGTCACCCGGGTGGCGGATGGCACGACGCCGTTCGAGGACTTCGGCGCGCAGCCCAGGACCGATGACCTCCAGCGGGAGGAAGCCTACGGCTCGCGTGAAGCGGCCGGACTCGCCGCCGTCGGACATGTCCTGTCGCCGGAGCTGAAGGCGAAGCTCGAAAGCGTCTGCACGGCCACCCTGTCCTCCCAGTTGCGCAAGCGCGGCCTGAACAACGTCAGCATCGACGGCCTGACCTCGACCCGCCCGGACAGGCGGATCGTGGGCCTGGCCCGGACCCTGCGCTACGTGCCCAACCGCGAGGACCTCTTCAAGACCCACGGCGGCGGCTTCAACGCCCAGAAGAAGGCCATCGACTCGGTCAACGAGGGCGAAATCCTGGTGATGGAGGCCCGCGGCGAGAAGGGCACCGGCACCATCGGCGACATCCTGGCCCTCCGCGCCCAGGTGCGAGGCGCCGCCGCCGTCATCACCGACGGCGGTGTCCGTGACTTCTCCGCGGTGGCTGCGATGGACATGCCCACCTATTACGCCAACCCGCACCCGGCCGTCCTGGGGCGCCGGCACATCCCATGGGACACGGACATCACGATCGCGTGCGGCGGCGCCACCGTGCAGCCCGGGGACATCATCGTGGCCGACGCGGACGGCATCCTGGTGATCCCGCCGGCGCTGGCCGAGGAGCTCGCCGACGATTCCATCGCCCAGGAACGCGAAGAGGTCTTCATCGCCGAGATGGTGACACAGGGTCACAGCGTGGACGGCCTCTACCCGCTGAACACCGCATGGCGCGCCAAGTACGAGGAATGGGAAGCAGGCAAAGCCAATGACTGACACAGCGACTGCCACAGGCACAAACACAGGTACTCACCCCGCCGCGCACACAGTCAGCAAGTCCGAGCAGGCCTACGCGGCCGTCAAGGCCCGGATCGTGGACGGGGCCTACTCCCCCGGCTACCGGCTGGTGCTGGCGAAGATCGCCGAGGATCTGGGCGTCAGTGTGGTGCCGGTCCGCGAAGCCATCCGCCGGCTCGAGGCCGAAGGGCTGGTGACATTCGAGCGGAACGTCGGTGCCACCGTCGCCGGGATCGACCCCACCGAGTACCTCTACACGATGCAGACCCTCAGCATCGTGGAAGGTGCCGCCACGGCCCTTTCTGCTCCCCTGATCGGGCCGGCGGACGTAGCCCGTGCCCGCGCCGTCAACGCCGAGATGCGCGCATGCCTGGAGCACTTCGACCCCGTCCGGTTCACCCGGCTGAACCAGGACTTCCACAGCATCCTGTTCGAGCACTGCCCCAATCCCCACATCCTGGACCTCGTCCACCGGGGCTGGAACCGGCTGGCCTCGCTGCGCTCCTCCACGTTCCGCTTCGTCCCCCGCCGCGCCCACGAATCGGTCGACGAACACGAGGCACTCCTGAAACTCATCGAGTCGGGCGCCACTTCCGACGAGATCGAAAAGGCCGCCCGCCTGCACCGCTCCGCCACCCTGGACGCCTACCTCGCCCAAAGCAACGCGGGGTCACATAGCGCCCATTAATCGGCCCCGCATGGGCCGTAGTTGACCCCGCGTTGCAATACCAGACAGGAAAAACAATGACCTTCACCGCCGAAGAAGCTTCAACCCATTACGTCCCGCAGGACCTTCCCACCCACATCCAGCACTACATCAACGGCGAATTCGTCGATTCCGTCAGCGGCAAGACCTTCGACGTCCTGGATCCGGTGTCCAACACCAACTACGCCACCGCCGCCGCCGGGCAGAAAGAGGACATCGACCTCGCTGTCGCGGCCGCCCGGAAGGCCTTCACCACCGGGCCGTGGCCGCGGATGAAGCCGCGGGAACGCGCCCGGGTCCTGAACAGGATCGCCGACGCCGTCGAAGCCCAGGAGGCACGGCTCGCCGAGCTCGAAACCTTCGACACCGGTCTGCCGATCACCCAGGCCAAGGGCCAGGCGCTGCGCGCGGCCGAGAACTTCCGGTTCTTCGCGGACCTGATCGTGGCCCAGTTCGACGACGCCATGAAGGTCCCCGGCGCCCAGATCAACTACGTCAACCGCAAGCCGATCGGCGTCGCCGGGCTCATCACCCCGTGGAACACCCCGTTCATGCTGGAATCCTGGAAACTCGCCCCGGCCCTGGCCACCGGCAACTGCGTGGTGCTCAAACCGGCCGAATTCACCCCGCTGTCCGCCTCGCTGTGGGCGCAGATCCTCAAGGACGCCGGCCTCCCCGACGGCGTCTTCAACCTCGTCAACGGCCTCGGCGAGGAAGCCGGCGACGCGCTCGTGAAGCACCCGGACGTCCCGCTGATCTCCTTCACCGGGGAAACCACCACCGGCCAGACGATCTTCCGCAACGCCGCGGCGAACCTCAAGGGCCTCTCCATGGAGCTCGGCGGCAAGAGCCCGGCGGTCATCTTCGCCGACGCGGACCTCGACGCCGCGATCGACTCCACGCTGTTCGGGGTCTTCTCCCTCAACGGGGAACGCTGCACCGCCGGCTCCCGCATCCTGGTGGAACGCGGCATCTATGACGAATTCTGCGGGAAGTACGCCGCCCGGGCGAAGAACATCGTGGTCGGCGACCCGCACGACCCCAAGACCGAGGTCGGCGCCCTGGTCCACCCCGAGCACTACGCCAAGGTCGCCTCCTACGTGGAAATCGGCAAAACCGAAGGCCGGCTGCTCGCCGGCGGCGGCCGCCCGGAGGGGTTTCCGACCGGCAACTACATCGCCCCCACAGTCTTCGCCGACGTCGCCCCGGACGCCCGGATCTTCCAGGAGGAAATCTTCGGCCCGGTCGTGGCGATCACCCCGTTCGACACCGACGACGAAGCCCTCGCCCTCGCGAACAACACCAGGTACGGGCTCGCGGCCTACATCTGGACCCAGAACCTGACCCGCGCGCACAACTTCTCCCAAAACGTCGAAGCCGGCATGGTCTGGCTCAACAGCCACAACGTCCGCGACCTCCGCACCCCCTTCGGCGGCGTCAAAGCCTCCGGACTCGGCCACGAGGGCGGCTACCGCTCCATCGACTTCTACACCGACCAGCAAGCCGTCCACATCACCCTCGGCCCCGTCCACACCCCCAAATTCGGCGCCTGACCCGCGTCCCGCCCCTCCTCAACGAAGAGAGAACACCATGAGCAACATCATCCCCAAGCCCTCGGTCCCCGCCCCGGACATCGTCCGCTGCGCCTACATGGAAATCGTCGTCACCGACCTCGCCAAGTCCCGCGAGTTCTACGTTGACCTCCTGGGCCTGCACGTCACCGAGGAAGACGAGAACAACATCTACCTGCGCTCCCTCGAGGAGTTCATCCACCACAACCTGGTGCTGCGCAAGGGACCCATCGCCGCCGTCGCCGCGTTCGCCTACCGGGTGAAGTCCCCCGCCGAGGTCGACGCCGCCGAGGCCTACTACAAGGAACTCGGCTGCCGCACCGAACGCCGCAAGGACGGTTTCACCAGGGGCATCGGCGACTCCGTCCGCGTCGAGGACCCGCTGGGCTTCCCTTACGAGTTCTTCTACGACGTGGAGCACGTCGAACGCCTCACCCAGCGCTACGACCTCTACTCCGCCGGCGAGCTCGTCCGGCTGGACCACTTCAACCAGGTCACCCCGGACGTCCCGCGCGGCCGGAAGTACCTCGAGGACCTCGGCTTCCGGGTCTCGGAGGACATCCAGGATTCCGACGGCGTCACCTACGCCGTCTGGATGCACCGCAAGCAGACCGTGCACGACACCGCCCTGACCGGGGGCAACGGCCCGCGCATGCACCACGTCGCGTTCGCCACCCACGAGAAGCACAACATCATCCAGATCTGCGACAAAATGGGCGCGCTGCGCATCTCCGACCGGATCGAGCGCGGCCCGGGCCGGCACGGCGTCTCCAACGCCTTCTACCTGTACATCCTGGACCCGGACGGCCACCGCATCGAGATCTACACCCAGGACTACTACACCGGCGACCCGGACAACCCCGTCATCACCTGGGACGTGCACGACAACCAGCGCCGCGACTGGTGGGGCAACCCCGTCGTCCCGTCCTGGTACACCGAGGCCTCCCTGGTCCTGGACCTCGACGGCAACCCCCAGCCCGTCATCATCCGCGAGGAAAAGAGCGAAATGGCAGTGACCGTGGGTGCCGACGGCTTCTCCTACACCCGCAAGGAAGAGGACGGCCATGCCGGCGAGAAAACCGGGTTCAAGCTCGGGGCGCAGCTGTAGCCATGCTGGATGCCACAACGATCGAGGCCATCGCCGATGAACTGCTCGAAGCCGGCCGCAACCGGAAGCCTGTTCCACGACTGACTGCCCGCTACCCGGAGATGACGGTGGAGGACTCCTACGCGGTCCAGCAGTTGTGGCGGCGCCGCAACGAGGAAGCCGGCCGGACCCTGGTGGGCCGGAAGATCGGCCTCACGTCGAGGGCCATGCAGGCTGCCACCGGCATCACCGAGCCGGACTACGGCGCCATCTTCGATGACATGGTGCTGGAGACCGGCTGCTCGGTGGAGTGGGACAAGTACACCCATCCGCGGGTGGAGGTGGAGCTGGCGTTTGTCCTCAAAGACGCGCTCAAAGGCCCCGGCTGCACCATCTTTGATGTCCTGAGGGCCACCGACTACGTGGTTCCGGCCCTTGAGATCCTGGACTCCCGGATCGAGATGGAGGGCCGGACCATCGTGGACACCATCTCGGACAACGCCGCGATGGGGGCCATGGTGATCGGCGGCAACCCGGTGAAGCCGGACGCCGTGGACCTCCGCTGGGTCTCCGCCATCCTGTACAAGAACCAGACCGTGGAGGAGACCGGTGTTGCCGCCGGGGTCCTTGACCACCCGGCCAACGGGGTGCACTGGCTGGCCAACAAGATCGCCGCGCACGGGGACAGCATGAAGGCGGGCGACATCATCCTGGCCGGCTCCTTCACCCGGCCGATGTGGGTGTCCAAGGGCGACACCGTCCACGCCGACTACGGACCACTGGGAGTTGTGACATGCCGCTTCGAATAGAACCTCAGAACACCTTCCGGGATGCCCTGCGCAACCAAACCGGCCCTGCCGGCCGCCCGCTGGCCGGGATGTGGGTGTGCTCGGGCAGCCCGCTGGTGGCCGAACTCTGCGCCGGGTCCGGCCTGGACTGGCTGTTAGTGGATGCCGAACACAGCCCCAACGGGCTCGAATCCATCCTCGCCCAGCTCCAGGCCATCCACGGCTACCCCATCCACACCCTGGTCCGGCCCCCGGTGAACGACACCGTGGTGATCAAGCAGTACCTGGACCTCGGCGTGCAGAACCTGCTGATCCCCATGGTCAACTCGGCAGCCGAGGCGGAAGCCGCGGTGGCGGCCACCCGCTACCCGCCCCACGGGGTGCGCGGTGTGGGCTCTGCCCTGGCGCGCGCCGCACGCTGGAACCGCACCCCGGACTACCTCGCCCGGGCCGGTGAAACCATCAGCGTCACCGTCCAGATCGAATCAACCGCCGCTGTCGACGCGGTCGAGGACATCCTGACGGTCGACGGCGTGGACGCCATCTTCCTGGGGCCCTCCGACCTCGCCGCGTCCATGGGTCTACTGGGCCAGCAGGAGCACCCCCGGGTGCGGGCCGCCGTCGAACATTGCCTCGCCGCCGCCACAGCGGCTGGCAGGCCGGCGGGCGTGAACGCCTTTAACCCCGACACCGCCCGCCGCTATCTGGCCGCCGGTGCCTCGTTTGTGCTGGTAGGAGCCGACGTGGCACTGCTGGCCCGCGGCTCCGAAGCACTCGCGGCCGAATACATCCGGTCCTCCGACGGCGGCACCCCGGCCAGTTACTGAAGATCCCCGCTGTTTCCACAGCCCACAGCAACGTGGGGTCACTTCGCGCCCATCCCGAGGGGATTTACCGGCGCGAAGTGACCCCGCGTTGTTGGGCTAGGCCGCGGCGGATGCAGCCACGGACCGGGAAGCGGTCTGGTTGCGGAACCAGGTGGCCAGTTTCTTTCCTTTGCCCTTCCACCAGCTGTCCTCATCGCCGCCGTTGCGCCACCGGAAGATCACCATGACCATCACAAAGACTCCACCCGCGACGTCCTGCCAGGTCCCGCTGGCGGCATCGATGAGCACAGTGACCGCGCTGATCAGGATCGAGGGCCAGGCCAGCGTCGTGAAGACCGTGTTCGCCACGTAGCGGCGGTGGGACCGCGGCACCGAGAGCGCACGGACCATGTCGAAGCAGACACACACGACGACGACGGTCTGGCCGAGGGACAACAGGATTGAGCCGGGCAGGGATCCGGCGATGAGGGCCAGCGAACTGAGTCCGGAGTTCATGGCCTGCCCACGATCAGGGCGGGTCCAGGCGCCGACTTTCCCGGCCACATGGGATCAAACGTGAAGTGCTTCAACATGCGGTGCCCCCCGGCATCTACCACTGTCCGACTTGCCGGCTCGACTGGCCGGCAACCCCAATTCAACAGGGTGGCCGTCCGCGGGGTCCCGCGAGGAAGGTACGCGACTTTCGAGCGCGAGGCTACGTGGCTTACTTGAAGGTGTACTCACTTCAGTGCGCCGAAACACTTGGTGGCCGAACCCAGGGGCCACTTTTGCGTCCTGGCAAGCTTTCTCCTGCCGCGCCCCGGGCCGGGATTGCGCGTACGTCCTTTCGCGACCACCCGGTGTCCGGAATTCCAGTAATTCTGCGTGGAGGCAGGTAGTCGGAGTGACAAAAGACAGGTACCGCTACCTGTTGTGGCGCCCCAATTTCGAGGCAACGATGAGGCCATTCGATTCAGCGATGGCAACCGCAGGATTGGGGGGAAGCGGCTCTTGCCTGTTGACTCCTCTGTCCGGGTGCCCCACAGAAGGAGTCTCACAAATGCGCAAGCTCACCAAGAAGAGCAAGGTCATCGCCGTTGCAGCCTCGGTTGCCCTCGTGGCAGTCGGCGGCGGCACGGCCTACGCCTACTGGACCACCACGGGCACCGGCACCGGCACCGGCACCAACTCCACCGGCGGCGGTACCGTGACCCTGCATGCCAGCTTCGCAGCCGGCCTGGCCCCGGGCAACTCGGTGCCCGTCACGTACACGGCCGACAACAGCTCCAACACCGGCACGGTCGTCGGCGCTCTCACCGCGAGCGTGACCACGAGTGTGCCCGAATGCCTGCCGGCTTGGTTCACGGTCACCGCCACTACCTCGAACTCATCTGTCCTGGCGAACAGCACGGGCACCCAGGTGGGGTCAGGAACATTGGCGTTCCTCAATGACGCCGCCAACCAGGATGCCTGCAAGTCTGCCGTCGTCACGGTTACTGTCGGCAGCGTGTAGCTGACGTCCCCGGCGGGCCGGACACCCGGCCCGCCGGGCGGCCTTCAGGCCACCGCCCAGCAACCCATCAGTCACCGCCGACACCCACGACCCGCGCAACGCGCCCGGTCGAAGGAGGATAGGGAATGCAGCATCCACTGCGGTTCTTCCGGCTCGCCAAGGAACACGCGGGCCTCGCCGGCCGCGCCCTCATCATTGGCCTGCTGGCCATCTTCCTGCCCGCGGGCACACTCTACGCCGCCGGGCAGCAGTCGGCCCCGCCAAAGCCCGGGATCCTGCTGCAGGTCACGCCGTCCAGCCGGAACGTGGACCAGGGACAGGCCACGAGCTATTCCGCAACGGTCAGTTCCACCGGCGGATTTGCCGGCACAGTGTTGCTGGGAGTCACCGGCCTCCCCGCCGGGGCAGCGGCGAGCTTCTCGCCGTCGTCCGTCAAGCTGACGGCTGGGAGCACAGCCCAGCTCAGCGTGAACGTATCCACGGCATCCACGACAGCCGCCGGGGACTACGATCTGACACTGACGGGCCAGAGCGGATCCATCCTGTCGGCTGCCGTCAAGACCCAGTTGCGGATCAAGGCACCCCTGCGCGTCTTCGGGCTCGCCGGCGATGTGTCGGGCCTTCTCGCGCCCGGCACGAACCGGTCCCTGGACCTCGGATTCAACAACCCGGATAAAGGCATCGACGTCGGCAATCTGTCCGTCTCGATCACGGGTGTGGTCCGCACGCCGAAGGCGATCGCGGCCAACCTGCCCTGCACTGCACAGGACTATGCCGTGGCGCAGTACAGCGGGCGCTACCCCCTGACGGTCCCGTCCGGCAACAGCTCGCTCTCACAGCTCGGCGTTCCCCCGACCCAATGGCCCCGGATCGCCATGCTCGACACTCCACGCCTCCAGGACGGCTGCAAAGGCGCAGTCCTCCAGCTGGCGTACTCGGGATCAGGGCAGGGAATCTGACATGCGATCCACACGATCCCTGGTGCACGGCACCAAACTCGCTGGAACTGCCTCGGCCGGTGCCGCCGCGCTCTGCCTGCTGGCGGGCGGTGGCACTGCCTACGCGTACTGGGCCAGCACGGGCTCGGGTACCGGCGCCGCAGCGGCCGCCGCAATGCAGACCGTCACCGTCGACGCGTTAGTGGCAGGCGACTCGAACAGCACGAGCCTGGTCCCGGGCGGCACCGCTGACGTCATCCTCCGGACCAGCAACCCCAACGGCTTCGCGGTTCAGCTGTACGCGGTCGCCGCCAGCGGGGAGGTCACGGCCGATGCCGCCCATCCCGGCTGCACCACCACCGGGGTTTCCTTCACGGCCCCGGCCACCCCGCTCGCACCCGCCGTCACCATCCCGGCGAACTCTTCCCGGCTGGTCACCCTGCCGGGCGCGGCGAGCATGTCCGTGCTGTCGCAGTCCGCCTGTCAGGGCGCGACCTTCAAAATTCCCGTCACCGTGGAGGCACGACGATGAGCCGTCGCAACAGCCGCGAGGCACGCTCGCGCGCCCGGAGCCGCATTGCCGTCATCCTTGCCGGCGCTGCCCTCCTCTCGTGGGCCGGTCCGGGAGCCAACGCCTACTGGAAGGCGGTCTCGAACGGGGGTTCCGCGTCGTCCGCCGCAGACGCTGTGGCCGCCGGCGCAACGCCGGCGGCCACCGTGTCTGCCGGAAATGTCATGCTGGGATGGAAAGCCACCGCCACCCTCGCCGGTCGGCCTGTCAGCGGATACACCGTGGCGCGCTATGCCTCCGCATCGGGCGGCACGAAAGTAGCCGCCGGCGGCACTTGCGCGGGCACGGTCACTACGGGACTGGGTTGCACCGACCAGGGCGTCCCGACCGGCACCTGGTATTACACCGTCACTCCGGTGCTTGCGCAGTGGCAGGGAACCGAAAGCGTCCGGAGCAGCGCCGCCGCCGTGGACACCACGCCGCCGGCCGCCCCTTCGGTGGCTGCCCCCGCCTATGTCAACATCGGCAACGTCTCTGCAGTGCCGGTCAGCGGCACCACCGAACCCGGGGCGTCCATTGCCCTGGCTGTCACGGACGCCGGCGCGGCGCACACCGTCAACGCCACCGCCACCGCCACCGCGAACGGCTCCGGGGCCTGGAACATCACCGTTAACCTGTCGTCCCTGAACGCCGGAACGATCACCTACCGCGCGGTCGCGACCGACACCGCGGGCAACCAGGGTAACCCCGCGACGCCGGGCACCGCGGCCTCCGTCAAGGACGTCACTGCCCCGACAGTGAGCGGAGTTTTGCTGGCAGACGGCGGAGGCAGGAACGGCAAGCTCGACCCCAATGACAAAGCGACCATCACATTCTCCGAACGCCTGGACGCATCCACGATCTGCAGCAATTGGGCCGCCGATCCCAGCGGAACGCTGACATTGAGCGCGGACCAAGCCACGGTCAACATCAGCTCCGGCAATATCCTCAGCGTGGCCGTGGATAGCTTGGTCTGCCCGACATCGAGTATCGGCACCGTGTCATTGGGTGGCAGCTACTACGGCTCGGGAACGCTCAGCTACAAAGGAATCATCAGCTGGGATCGGTCCGCTAATACGCTCACCATCACGATGGGGGCCCTGATCTCGGGCAGCGTGGGTAACGGGACGGAACAGTCTGCTTTCCCGTCGTACACGCCGGCAACCGGGATGCGGGACCTCGCGGGCAACCCCTTCGCCAACACGTCCCCGGTCCCGGGCAGCACCAAGTCCCGGTTCTAACGCAAAGAGTGCCCGGGACCCTCAGGGGTCCCGGGCACTCTTTGGGTTAAGAATTGGCTCAGTCTTCGATCCCGCGCGGCCGCCACACCACCAGCGCCTGGGACCGTGCCCGCGGGCGCTTGCCGCGGGCCAGGCTCACGACGTCGCCCGCGGCTCCGGCGGCAAAGATGCGGGAGTCAAGGGCGCGGGGCCGGCGTTCGAGTTCTTCACTCAGCTCGGTGACCCGCCGTTGCAGGGCTGCCACATGGTTCTCCAGCTGGAGGATCCGCTTGATGCCCTCGAGGGAGACGCCCTCCTGCGAGAGCCGCTGGACCTCGCGGAGCATGCTGATGTCCCGCTGAGAGTACCGCCGCGACTTGCCGGGGGCCCGGCTGGGTGAGACGATGCCCAGCCGGTCATACTGCCGGAGCGTCTGGGGGTGCATGTCCGCCAGTTCCGCGGCAACGGAGATGACGAAGATCGGCTGCTCGTACTCGATAACCATGGCAGGCGTCCGTTCCTAGAGCCGCGCCTTGGCTGCCAGTTCGGCGCGGACATCCTCACCGGCCGTGGCCGCGGCGAAGGACTTGACGGCCTCCTCGGCTTCCTTGTTCAGCTTCCGCGGGACGGCGACGTCAATGGTCACCAGCAGATCCCCGGTGGCCTTGGTATGCTTCACGCCGCGTCCCTTGACACGGAGGGTACGGCCCGACGGCGTGCCGGCGGGCACGCGCACCTTGACCTTGTCGCCGTCGATGGTGGGAACCTCGATGTCGGCGCCCAGGGCTGCCTCCGGGAAGGTGACCGGAACGTGGATGCGCAGGTTGTCGCCGTCGCGGACGTAGAAATCGTGCGGCTTCACTGAGACGGTGACCATAAGATCCCCGTAGCCGGCCGGACCGTACTGGCCCTTGCCCCGGACGCGCACCTTCTGGCCGTCCTTGATGCCGGCCGGGATGCGGACATCGATGACCTCGCCGTCCGGTTCACGCAGGCCGATGGTGGTGCCCCGGATGGAACCGGCGAAGGAAATGGAGGTGGACGCCGTTCGGTCGGCACCCTTCTGCGGTGCACGCTGGAAGGACTGGCCCCCGCCGCCGAAGCCGCCGCCACCGCCGCCGAAGAGGTCGGCGAACTCGGGGGGAATGCCGCCGGCCGTGCTGTAACTGCCGGAGTGCCGTCCCCCGCCGCCGGTGAAGAGCCCGCCGAAGAGGTCTTCGAACCCGGCCCCGCCGGCAGCCCCGCCGGCGCCGCCGGGGGCGAAGCGTGCGCCGCCGCCCATGGCCCGGATGGCGTCGTACTGCTGGCGCTCGTCGGCATCGGAAAGCACGGAGTAGGCCTCGGAGATGTCCTTGAACTTCTTCTCCGAAGCGGCATTCCCCGCGTTGGTGTCCGGGTGGTGCTGCCGCGCGAGCTTCCGGTAGGCCTTTTTGATGTCGGCGTCGGAAGCGTCCTTGGCGACTCCAAGGATCTTGTAAAAGTCCTTGTCCACCCAGTCCTGGCTAGCCAATGGCGTTTCCTTTCAAATCTGTGTGCCGAGGTGACAGTTCGCGCCAATGTTTGGTCGAAACACGGGCGCGAACTGTCACTTCGATGGCGTACTGCTAGGCCGGGACGGCCACGATGACCTGGGCTGCCCGCAGGACCCTGTCGCCGGTTTTGTACCCGGAACGCAGGACCTGGCTGACGGTGTCGATTTCGACATCCGTGCCCGGCTGCTGGATGAGGGCCTCGTGGATCGTCGGGTCGAACTCCACGCCGGTCTCATCGATGCGCACCAGGCCGTACGTCTTCAGCGCGTTCTCCAGCTTGGCGGCGATCGCGGCGAACGGTCCGTCCGTGAGGTCACCATGCTGGCGGGCGGCGTCGACGTCGTCCAGTACCGGCAGCAGGGAGTTCAGGACGCCGATGACGGCCATCTCCCCTGCCACGGCACGGTCGCGTTCGACGCGCTTGCGGTAGTTGACGTACTCGGCCTGCAGGCGGCGGAGGTCATTCCTGAGCTCCTCCGCCTCCGCGCCGTCAGCACCCTGGGCCACGGAATCCGCGGCCGGAACGTCCACACTGTTGAGGATGTCCTCGGCCTGGGACAGGGCGTCCCCGGAACCGGAGTCGGAGTCTGCCGCGGCGGCGCGCTCCTGGTCGGGGTGGCGGGCCTGGCCGGTCTTCGGATCAACCTTGCGGTTGTCGTGGATGATCGGCTTCTGCGGCTCGTTTTCCCGCTGTTCGGCGTCGCGACGGCTCTCGGAAGAACCGTGCTCTTCTTCGTTACCGTGATGCGGCATGATTACTTCTTCTCGTCTTCGTCAACGATCTCGGCGTCGACGATGTCCTCGTCGGCTCCCGCGGCAGGCTCGCCGGCGGGGGCACCCTGGGCGCCGGTGGCGCCGTCCGGGGATCCTGCCTGGGCGTAGATGGCTTCGCCGAGCTTGGTCTGGGAAGCCTGCAGCTTCTCGAACGCGGTCTTGACGGCCGCGTCATCGGTGCCTTCGAGCGCTGCCTTGAGGGCGTCGACGTCGGCCTGGACTTCGGTCTTGACCTCTTCCGGCAGTTTGTCGGCGTTGTCGGCGATGAGCTTGTCCACGGAGTAGGCAAGCTGCTCGGCAGTGTTGCGGGTGTCGGCTGCCTCGCGGCGGGCCTTGTCCTCTGCTGCGTGCTCCTCGGCGTCCTTGACCATCCGGTCAATGTCTTCCTTGGAGAGGCTGGAACCGCCCGTGATGGTCATGGACTGTTCCTTGCCGGTGCCCTTGTCCTTCGCCGAGACGTGCACGATGCCGTTGGCGTCGATGTCGAAGGTGACCTCAACCTGCGGGACGCCGCGCGGGGCCGGCGCGATGCCGGTCAGCTCGAACGTGCCCAGCGGCTTGTTGTCGCGGGTGAACTCGCGCTCGCCCTGGAAGACCTGGATGGCCACGGACGGCTGATTGTCGTCCGCCGTGGTGAAGGTCTCGGAGCGCTTGGTCGGGATGGCCGTGTTGCGCTCGATCAGGTGCGTCATGATGCCGCCCTTGGTCTCGATGCCGAGGGAGAGCGGGGTGACGTCGATCAGGAGGACGTCCTTGCGCTCACCCTTCAGGACACCGGCCTGCAGTGCGGCGCCGACGGCGACGACCTCATCCGGGTTGACGCCCTTGTTCGGCTCCTTGCCGCCGGCGAGGTCCTTGACCAGGTCGTAGACGGCAGGCATGCGGGTGGAACCGCCGACCAGCACGATGTGGTCGATCTGGGACAGCTGGATGCCGGCTTCCTTGATGACATCGTGGAACGGCTTCTTGGTGCGCTCGAGCAGGTCCTTGGTGAGGTCCTGGAACTTGGCGCGGGTCAGCTGCTCGTCCAGGTGCACGGGGCCGTCGGGGGTGACGGAGAGGTACTGGAGGGAGACGTTGGTGCTCGAGGAGGAGGAGAGTTCCTTCTTGGCCTGCTCCGCCGCCTCACGCAGGCGCTGCAGGGCAATCTTGTCCTTGGACAGGTCAATGCCCTTGACCTTGAGCTGGTTCAGCAGGTAGTCGACAACGCGCTGGTCCCAGTCGTCGCCGCCGAGGCGGTTGTCGCCTGCGGTGGAGCGGACCTGGATGGTGGAGAAGTTGTCTTCGTCCTTGCCAACCTCGAGGAGGGAGACGTCGAACGTGCCGCCGCCGAGGTCGAAGACGAGGATGAGTTCGTCTTCCTTGCCTTTGTCCAGGCCGTAGGCCAGGGCGGCCGCGGTGGGCTCGTTGACGATGCGCAGGACCTTGAGGCCCGCGATTTCGCCGGCTTCCTTGGTGGCCTGTCGTTCGGCGTCATTGAAGTACGCGGGGACCGTGATCACGGCGTCCGTGACCTTCTCGCCGAGGTAGGACTCGGCGTCGTTCTTGAGCTTCATGAGGATACGGGCGGAGATTTCCTGCGCCGTGTACTTCTTGTCGTCAATGGCGACGGACCAGTCGGTGCCCATGTGGCGCTTGACGGAAGCAATGGTGCGGTCAATGTTGTTGACGGCCTGGCGCTTGGCGATTTCGCCAACCAGCACTTCGCCGGACTTGGAGAATGCAACAACCGACGGCGTGGTGCGGCCACCCTCGGCGTTGGCAATGACGGTGGGCTCGCCACCTTCGAGAACGGAGACGACGGAGTTGGTTGTTCCGAGGTCAATACCTACTGCACGTGACATGTGTTGCGTCCTTACTTTCCGTGGAAACTCGCCGGGATGGCTGCGGACCGCAATGCCTCTATCGGCAAGGGATCCGACCGTGATTGAGCGATCTGCACTCAACTCTACTCAGACCCCGATTAAAGTCAATCCAAAGTTGAGCGTCCTGCGCTCAACTTTGGATTTTGGACGGCGCGGCCCGCTCGTTGGAAGTCGCTCTCCCCCGGAATCCGGGGAGTACCCGGCCAACAGCGCGGCCAGCCGCCGGGTATTTCGCTGTGCGCGAAGTCCGCCTTCAGCGCTCTCCGCGGTCAGCTTCGTCGGCGTCTGCGTTCCGCTCCACTGCGTTCCGCGCGGGCACCTCATCAGCGCCCCGCCCAGCGGCGCGCGAGGCGCCGGCGGTTCCGTAGTCGCCTTCGGGATATTCGCCTTCCTCGGCGTCAGCCGGCGTCGCGGCGGTGCCGCCCGCCGCGCCGTAATCGCCTTCGGGGTAATCGCCTTCCTCCGCGCCGACGGCGGTGGCGCCGCTGGTGCCGGCCGCCCCGTAGTCGCCGGTGGGGTATTCGCCCTCTTTGGCCTCGGGCGGGTTCTCCCCGGCGGTGCCGGCCGTGCCGTAGTCCCCCTCGACATACTGGCCTTCTGCGGCCTGCTCTTCGGGTTCCGCTGCTGTTCGATCAAACTCGCTGTTTTCGGACATGGTTGGATCCTTCCTGGAAGCCTCGGCGCGCCCGGGCAGGCGCAGGGGCAGTCTATCGAGCGCCACCGGGAGACAACAGGGGGCAAGGAAAACCCCGGGGCATCGGCTATTCCGGGTGATCGGCGGCTTGCCGGCCGGTCTGGGTCGCCGGCTGTTCAATGCCTGCGAGGTCCGCCAGCACGGTCAGATGGTGGGCGAAGAGTTCATCCGGGGCGCTAAAGGTGTCCGCGCCGTACTGGCCAAAAACCTCGAAGCTGATGGCTCCGAACAGGGACGTCCAGACGAGCGCGCCGCGCGCCAGCAGCCCGTCGGGCACCGCGAGTCCCATCCCGCTGCGGATCCGCTCCAGGTCGGCGGAAAGTGGGGGGACGACGACGGTCTGACCGTCAGGCGCCGCCAGTCGCCCGGCCCGGTAGGCGCCGTCCAGCAGTGCCATCAGGGCGTAGATCACCCGGGTGCCCGGCACCATGGTCCGCTCGGCCGGCGCCTGGTATCCGGGCACAGGGCTGCCGAAGAGGAGCCCATAGCGGGCCGGCTCGCGCAGCGCCCAGCGCCGCACAGCGGACCCCAGGGCGCTGAACCGCCCGGCAAAGTCGGTCACGGGCAGGGCAGCGACGGCGCTGTCGACTTCGTCTCCGAGTTCGTTGTACGCGTCGATGAGCAGCAGGGTCAGCAGCTCTTCGCGGTTTTCCACGTACCGGTAGACCGCCGAGGAGACCACGCCGAGATCCCGCGCCACGGCGCGAAGGGAGAGTGCGGCAGCCCCGTGCACCGCCAGATGCTCCCGGCCGAGGCGCACAATGTCCTCGATGGTCCGTGCCCGGGCACGCTCGCGGGGAGTGGGCGGCTTCACGGCCAGGTCGGTGGTCTGCGGCATGGCTCCAGCATTCCATAAAGCAGAGCAGTGTCAACAAATGTGAGCACTGCTCTTGACTTTCGCCCCAGCCGGATCCATCCTGAATTCAGAGAGCAGTGCTCTCAGGTTCAGGTTGCGGCCTGGCTAATCCAGCCCCGGCCCGGGCCGCCGCAGCCCGATGCGACCACAACGAAAGCGAGAACACCGTGTCCCAGCCCGTATCCCCCGAGGCCCCGGCCACTGCCCTGTTTGTCGTCACGGGCGCCGGCCCCGTCGGCTGGACGGTGGCCGAACAGCTCGCGGCAGCGGGCCACCGGGTGCGGGTGCTCACCCGCTCCGGCACCGGACCGGACAACCCGCTGATCGAAAAGACGGCCGTCGATGTGTCCGACCCTGCGCGGCTCGGCGAGCTGTTCCGGGGCGCCAAAGCCGTGTTCCACTGCATCCACGGATCGCAGTACAGCGCAAAGGTCTGGGCGGAGGAACTGCCCGGCGCCGAGGAGGTGGTGCTTGCCGCGGCGGGCGAGGCCGGCGCCGTCGTCGTGTTTCCGGAAAGCCTGTACTCCTACAGCGAGCCGGAACGGCCGATGACCGAGGAGGGCCCGCGGAATGCCCGCGACGGCAAACGGGGTATCCGCACCGCACTGCTCGCGGCCCGTGCGGCGTCCGCAACGGACACAGTGAGTGTGGTGGCGGGCGATTTCTTCGGTCCCAGGGTCCGCGGCGCGCATGCCGGCGAGCGCATGGTGAAGCCGGTCCTGGCGGAAAAGCCCCTGATGGTAATTGGCAACGCGGGGCTGCCGCATTCCTTCACGTATGTGCCGGATCTGGCTGCCGCCATGATCAGGGCAGCTCAGGATCCTGCGCTGTGGAACAGGGTGTGGCACGCGCCGACCGGCCCCGCGCTCAGCCAGCGGAAGATTGCTGCAGCGTTCGCCGCCGCGGCCGGCGTCCGGGCGCCGCGGGTGGCCGCCGTCCCCGGGTGGGCGCTGCGAACGGTGGGCATATTCTCCGCCGGAACGCGGGAACTGGCCGAAACCCTGTACCAGTTCGACCACCCCTTCGTGATGGACTCGAGCGCCAGCGAAGAGGCCCTGGGGCTGCAGCCCACGCCGCTCACGGAAGCAGCCGCCGCCACCGTTGCCTGGTGGGGGGACCAGGAACAGTGACGGCGGCTGCGGCTGCGGGGGCAGGTGCGGCCTCGGGCTAGCGGATTCCCGCCTCCGCGGATTCCGCCTCCGGGGCAGCCGGGCGGACGCTCGCGGCGGCATCCTTCTCCGTGCGCCCCAGCTTGCTCGGCCACCAGATCCGGGGGCCGATGTCGTAGGCCAGGGCCGGAACGAGCAGTGAGCGGACCAGGACGGTGTCCAGCAGAACCCCGAAGGCCACAATGAAGGCCAGCTGCACGAGGAACATGATGGGGATGACGCCCAGGGCCGCGAAGGTGGCCGCGAGGACCACTCCGGCGGAGGTGATCACGCCGCCCGTGACGCCCAGGCCACGCAGGATGCCGGGCCGGGTGCCGTGCTTGATGGACTCTTCCCGGACCCGGCTCATCAGGAAGATGTTGTAGTCCACCCCCAGCGCCACAAGGAAGACGAAGCCAAAGAGCGGGACGGTGGCATCGGCTCCCGGGAATCCAAAGATGTTGTTGAACACGAAGGCGGAGACTCCCATGGCGGCGGCGTAGGACAGCACCACCGAGGCAACCAGCAGCACCGGCGCCAGCACGGAGCGCAGCAGCAGCATCAGGATCACCAGGATCACCGCGAGGACCACAGGGATGATGGTGACGAGGTCACGCTGGGCAGTGGTGTTCGTGTCCAGGGCCGTGGCGGTCACTCCGCCGACCAGGGCGCCGTCGTCGATTTTCTTCAGTTCCTGGCGGAGGGCCACCACGACGTTTTCAGCCTCGTTGGAGTCCGCGGCGAAGTTCAGCGTCGCGTTGATCTGGACCTTGCCGCCCCTGACCGCAGGAGCCGTGGGAGAAGCCGGGGCGCCGGGGGCGGCCGGAGCGCCGGGGACGATCGGAACGCTGCCTTCGGCCAGCAGGTAGGCGGCCCCGACGCCGTCGGTCGCTTTGGTCCTGGCCAGCACGTCCTGCGCCTTCGCCTCGTCAGCGACGATCACGGCAGGACTGCCGGAGCCGGCGTCGAAGTGCCGGGCCAGGGCGTCCTGGCCGTCGACGGCGTTGGACGCAGTGAGGATCACGTCGGTCTGCGGCACACCGTTGGCCTTGAGCTGGAGCACGCCGGCGGAGGCCACCAGGAGCAGCAGCACGGAGGCGATCCAGACAGTCCGCGGCCGGCGGGACACGAGGGACCCGGTGGCGCGCCACAACCCCTTCTGGCCCTCGAGGCCGGTCACGAGTTCGGGCTCGCGCTCAGTCTCCGGGAGCAGCTTGGGGCGGAACGGCCAGAACGCGGCGCGGCCCAGCAGCGCCATCAGCGCGGGCAGCAGGGTCAGGGCCGCGAAGAGGGAACACAGGATGCCTGCGGCCGCCACGGGGCCGAGTGCCTTGTTCGAGTTGAGGTCGGACAAGAGCAGGCACAGCAGCGCGATGATGACGGTGGCGCCGGAGGCCAGGATCGGCTCCCAGGCCGCCTTCCACGCGGTGAGCGCGGCGGCCGTCCGGTTGGTCGTGTGCGTCAGCGCCTCACGGAACCGCGCCACATAGAGCAGCGCGTAGTCCGTGGCGGCACCGATCACCAGGATGGACAGGATGCCCTGACTCTGGCCGTTGAGCTGGATCCAGCCGAGCTTGGCCATCCCGAAAACCAGCAGGATGGCGGCGCAGAGCGCGAAGACCGAAGTGAACAGCACAGCGATCGGCAGCAGCAGCGAGCGGTAGACGATCAGCAGGATCAGGAAAACCGCGGCAAGGGCCACCAGCAGCAGGATACCGTCGATGCCCGCGAAGGCGCTGACGAGGTCGGCGGCAAGCCCGGCCGGACCGGTTACGAAGGTCTGCATTCCCGCCGGAGCGGATGCCTGCACCTCCGCGCGGAGTTCCTTGACGACTTCCTTCACTTCGCCGGCCGAATCGATCGGGACTACAAACTGCACGGCCTTGGCGTCCTCGGACGGGATGGGGCCGACTACGGTGCTGCCGGCGCCCAGCGCCTCCAGCTTGCCCCTGAGGGCTGCCACCTCGCCGAGCTGGGCCGTGGTGAAGGCCGAGTCGCTCTCTATCACAATGACGGCTGGGACCTCATTGGTGTCCCGGAACTTGGCCTGCCAGTCCCGGACCTCCGTGGCCTCGGCTCCCGTCGGCAGGAAGGACGCCTGGTCATTGGAGGAGACCTCGCTCAGCCGGCCAAAGGTAGGCCCGCCGATCCCGGCGATGGCCAGCCAGGTGACGACGAGCAGGACGGGAATCAGCCAGCGCAGCCAGAAAGGGACGCGGGCACTGCCGTGTGGTGTCTTGTTCATGGTTCCTTCTGGTGCATGCCTGGGAGGAGTAGAATTGAGTCCATAGTAGACTATCTCCACAATAGAGATAAACCGGTGGGGTCCAATTCTTGGGAAATATTTCGACGCCGGGCCGGTCCGATGCCGAGGTCCGCTGAAGTAAACTCCGGAGGGCGCCTGCTGCGGAGCAGTGGGCAAGGCAGAGGAGAGAGGAAGGTTCGCCGTGACAGTTGATCCGCCGGGACGCCGCGAATCTTCCGGACCGCCTACCGGACCGCCTAATGGCCCGCCTAATGGCCCGCCGCCGCTGGTCCGCTTGCTTCAGGAATTCAGCCTCGAGGCCAACCGCTACGTGGATTCCGCCGGCGGCCGCAACGACATGCACCGGACGGACCTCAATGCCCTGGCCGTGATCATGCGGCACACCGCGAGGAACCAGATCGTCACGCCCGGCGTGCTCCGCAAGGAACTCCACCTGAGCTCACCCGCCACCACGGCACTGATCGACCGGCTGCACAGCTCCGGCCACGTGATTCGCGAGCGGGAGGGCCCGGACCGCCGCCAGGTCCAGCTCCGCATGACCCCCAAGGCCTACCGCGACGGCGGGGCCATGTTCCAGCCGCTGGCCCGGCATATGGCGGCCGCGATGGCCGAATTCACTCCGGAGGAACTGGGCATCGCGACGCGGTTCATGTCCTCGATGATCGAGGCGACGGTCAGGGCCGGGCAGGAGGCGGCGCAGCAGCCGGCACCGGCTCCCGCTGACCCGCACTAGTTGGCGTTTTCGCGCGCCCCAACGGCCATACCCGTGCGCCCGGCCGGCCAGCCAAGATGGCGGCCACGGCCAGCCCGAGCAGGACCACGAGTGCCCATCCGCTGAAGAGCAGCACGGCCAGCATCACAGCAGCAGCCATTATGACTCCGAACCAGGCCGGCGTCCGGGTGGGCAGCAAACGGATCCCGGCGAGCAGGCCAAACGCCGTCACTGCGGTGAAACAGGCCGACGCCGCCCCGATCTGGAGCTGCATGTCAACCAGCCCGGCTGCCGCCGCCCCGAAGGAATCTCAATGATGTTGTCAACGGATATTGGCGTGCCTATCGGGTGTCCCGGCCGGTTCACGGCCGGGACACCCGGGGTGTGTCTAGTTCGTCCAGCCGGGGTAGGGTTTACGGTCCCGCTCCGGCAGTTCTGCGGCGGTGGCGGGGAGGTTCTCCGGACCGTCGGACTGGCCGGAGGCCCAGTGGAAGAACACCTCGGCGGGGATCGCTTCGAAGCAGGCGTCCTGGGACCGGAACCAGTGCGTGGCGGTGTCTCCTTCGACGTAGGTTCCGTAGGCGAACAGTTCGCCGTTCCGATCGCGGGTGCGGGCGACGGCGAAGATGATGTAGGGCCAGGACCCGGCGTCCCAGCCCTCGCTGCCCCAGTTCGGCAGCACGGACCAGGCGGTGCCCTCGAGGGTGTCCATCCAGTCGTACCCGTCCCCTGCAACGTCATCGGCAGGAGGGACCGGGGCGGTGACCGTTTCGGCCGTGTCGGTCGTGACTGCGCGGGCCTGAGTTTGTGTGCTCATGCGGTGATGCTCCGTTTCGCTCGGGCGGGGCGGGTGCCTGACTTACCGGTTTCCCTCTCCCCCACCATGTTTTTTGCCTGCTGGCGGAGCATCGCGTAGCTGTGCCCGACGGCGCCGGGGCAACCCGAAGCAGCGGATGGATTGGGTGAGGAAATAAGCGCAGCGCCGAACGTAATCCGTCGGGTGTGCGGCCGTCCGCAGGACGGTTGAGCCGGTGGAGCGGGCGCGTAGGATCCAACGGACAGCAGCAAAAAGGAAAGAATAAATGCTTGTGCTGCCCGAGCGCAGCGAGGCCCCTTTCGCTCCTGTCGTGGAACCCTAAGCCGACAGCTTTACGTACCTTGCCCTCTTGGGCGGCGCCGGACCTGTGAATCACAGCGATAAATGGCGGCATTTCCGCAGCGCTAATTGGCACCTTTGGTTCGTCAAGCTGATGCAGCACGGCCTCTCGCCACTGTCAGAAGATCGCTGTCTGCTCCCTCGACGAGTGCACGTGAGAAGAGCCGCGACGGAATGGCGGTTTGGGACCCCTTGTGCAATGGCGGAACGTCATGCAAGAGTGCACCATCAGTTGACGGCGGCTTACACCGAAACCCCGTCCGGATGCTCAGGGGAAGCATTGAAAACTCGAAGACTCGGCGCGATCGGCGTCGTTGCTGCATTGGCATTGGCAATGGCACCCGCGATGCCCGCGCAGGCGGCCGTCACGGGCGCCAACGGCTATCTCAGCTGTCCCGCGGGTCAGGTCGTGTGGGTATTCGTGACGACACAGTACAGCGCACAGGTCAAGTTCTACTCCGGCACCGCCCTGCGCTACACGAGCCCGTACACCTATAGCGCTGTCAACAACTACGGAACCAGTTCAGTCAACTGGAGGGTGGAAACCACTGGAAACCTCCTGACGGTGAGCGACGAATGCCGCGCTAACTACAACCTGGTGACACCGACGAGCCCGCCAAGTGAATGAATCCATCCAGGCTGGGATCGTACGCACCCTCAGCACAATTCCAGTTCGTGTGTCTCGCCAAATGACCGGCACCGAGTATCAGGTGCGCGTGGCCGAGGTCCTCAACCTTTTTGACATCGAAGCGGTGGGCGACGAGACGGGAATTCGTTACGGGGGCGAGGGCGTTGAGCTGGAAGATCAGCCCCTGGAAGCGGCCATCCGCGTACTCATTGGGAAGCGGTTCGGCATCCCGGAATTCACAAATGAAAGCGAGCCAGGCAGGAGGCCCGCGTAGCGTTCCCCAAACGTACACCGTCCATTCTCGTCAGGCGGCCATGGATGGCGTCCCTGCCATAACGCGAATGAAGGTGGTGCCGTCGCGGAGCATGGCCCAGAGGACGTTCAGGCGGCGCCGGGCCAGGGACAGCATTGCCAGGATGTGGGTTTTGCCTTCGCCGCGTTTGCGGTCGTAGTAGGCCCGTGAGGCGGGGCAGCTCTTTAGGGCCGAGAGGCCGGAGAGGTAGAAGACGCGCAGGAGCCGGCGGT